>CALHCJ010000170.1 GCA_937936275.1 uncultured Flavobacteriaceae bacterium | reverse complement strand
ACAAATTCAAAATCATCTCGTTAGATTTAATTTAAATCATATGTCATGAAAATCACAAAATTACAATTTCTCTATTGCATTCTGCCTTTTTTTTGTTTGTCATGTTGGAAAGAAGGCCCAAGAAAATTAGGAGCGTTTGACCCTTCAACCTTGAGTTTAGCTTGTGCTAGTGCAGACTATGATTTTTGGGAAACTTCTGACTATGTACTACCCTATCCGGTAGGAGAACGATATAAAATTAACCTAAGTCACTGTTCAGGATCATATCACAGCGAAGGATTACCAGATCAATTTGCTATTGATTTCGCTATGAATATAGGCTCGATTATAACAGCTTCCAGGGGTGGAGTTGTGGTTGATGTAGAAGAATCAGGATCAGATTTTGGATTTCCGAATAACAAGGTTGTAGTGATGCATAACGATGAAACCTATGCTCAATACATGCATCTTACAAAAAATGGAGCGGAGGTAGAAATAGGAGATGTTCTAAAACAAGGAGATACGATCGGGCTAAGTGGTAGCACTGGTTTGGCAGGATATCCGCATCTTCACTTTGTGGCGACTCAAAAAGGTTCTTGGGAATATCCGTATAGTTCTTTTCCCACTACATTTAAAAATACAAAAGAAAATGAATTGAGTTTACAATCTGGAGAAACATACCTTGCCTTGCCTTATTAAACAAAAAAAGATGTAAAGACTTATAGATGTTTATCAAAAGTTAAAAAAAAATCTATTTAAAAGTGGTTCACAACCAATTTAACACTTTACAAGACTAAAAATTAGTACTTTAGATACGGGGTTACTTGTATTTTTAGAGAAAAAAATAATCATTATGCAAAAGAAAATTAGATTATCCAACAAATCCTTGACAATGGTATTACTAGTATTATTGTTAGTCGGGGTAACAGGAACACAGACGGCCTCTGCTTTTTATCAAGATACCTCCCAAAAAACTGGTGAATTTGTGCAGTACAAAGGTGAAATATTAGATGCAGACAGTAAAAAACCTTTAGTCTTTGCCTCGCTTACCATAACGGATTCTAATATTAGTACAATTACAAATACAGAAGGTCAGTTTGCACTAAAAGTTCCCTCCGACATGAGTGAAGGCACTATTGCTGTTTCCTTCTTAGGATATAAGTCTAAAACGATTCAGTTATCAAGTCTTTCTCAAGATAAAAATAACAAGATTCTGATGGAGGTTTCGTTTATGGAGTTGTCTGGAGTCGACCTCAGTGTTCCAAAAAATGCCAAAACTCTGGTAAAAGAAACATTACAGAAAAAAGG
Organism: uncultured Flavobacteriaceae bacterium; assembly: GCA_937936275.1. Classification (GTDB taxonomy): domain Bacteria; phylum Bacteroidota; class Bacteroidia; order Flavobacteriales; family Flavobacteriaceae; genus Maribacter_C. The sequence goes on along the minus strand of CALHCJ010000170.1, from coordinate 8,376 downwards.
AGAGAACTATTTTGATGATCCCACTTTGATGACTGCCTTTTATAGAGAAACTATCAAAAAAAGAAGAAAAAATGTTTCCTTATCTGAAGCAGTTGTAAATATTTACAAAACACCCTATACTTCTGACCGTAAAGATGCTGTGAAGTTATATAAAGCCAGAAAAAGCACTGACTACAGCAAATTAGATACTGTTGCTTTAAAATTGCAAGGTGGGCCTTTTAATGCGCTTTTTGTTGATATTATGAAATATCCAGAATACATATTTAATGAGGATGGAATTGAGGATTACGTTTTTAGTTTCGATCGGTCAACCCGGGTAAATGACAAACTAATTTATATCGTTAGTTTTCAACAAAGAGAGGATATCGCCTACCCCCTGTATCAAGGCAAACTTTATATTGATGCCGAAAACAAAATCCTAACCAGCGCTATCTATAATTTAAATATCACAAATAAAGAAACAGCTTCAAGAATGTTCGTTCGCAAAAAACCTAAGAACGCTAGCGTTTGGCCTACTGAGGTTGCTTATAGGGTAGATTATAGAGAGAAAAATGGGCGATGGTACTATGGTTACAGTAACGTGCTATTAGAGTTCAAAATTAATTGGGATAGAAAATTATTTAATTCTGTCTACAGTATGACTTGTGAAATGGCAGTTACGGATTGGGAGAAAAACCTAACCAAAGAAATTCCTAAAGGTAGAGATAGAATGAAATCTTCGATCATATTAAATGATGAGGCTTTGGGCTTCGCTGATCCAGATTTTTGGGGAGAATATAATATTATAGAGCCTGAAAAGTCCATTGAATCTGCTATCAGAAAAATACAACGACAATTGCGAAGAGCCAAATCAACTGGTGGCACTTCAGCGCCTTAATAATAAACCGAAATCATAAGAAAGCCGCTATTCTTTAAAAGAATAGCGGCATTACTTTTTATTATTAGATTACCAATTATTTAGAAGCAGGCATCACCACCGTATCAATAGCGTGAATCACTCCATTACTCGCTGCAACATCAGCTATTACCACAGTAGACTTATTACCGTTAGCGTCAGTTAAAATAACGTTTCCACCTTCTAAAGATAGCGTAATTGTAGATCCTTCAACGGTATCTACTTTGAACATACCATCATTTGATTTAATCGCATCTATTACTGCTGCTGCCTCAAATTTACCGGCTACAACATGGTAAGTTAATACTCCCGTCAAGGCCGCCTTACTTTCTGGTTTCAATAATCCAGCCACTGTACCCTCTGGTAATTTAGTAAAAGCATCATTTGTCGGAGCAAATACTGTAAATGGACCTTCACCACTTAAAGTGCCAACTAAGTCAGCAGCTTTGACAGCTGTTACCAAAGTTGAAAAGTTATCGTTTCCTGCGGCCACACCTACAATATTCTCGTCTTGCGCAAACGATGTTGCAGACAATAACATTAGTGCTGATACCAAAGTAATTTTAATCATTTTCATAATGTTTGTTTTAAGTTTTGTCAAATGTATGAGAATGTAAAAGACAGTATTCTTAATTTTTGTTTAAATTTTTATAAAAAATGTTAAACAAAATTATATTTTGATTATTCCCTGTTTTCAGGGGTACGGTTTTCACCACAACAGGGGCACTCACCTAAGGTGCATTTCTTGAAATTTGTAGTAAATCAATAACAGAAATGATAAGTATTGTATTCAAAAATAAATTAAAAGAATACCCGTTGTATTCTAACAATCATTCAAAACTCTTTACCAATATTCTCATACACCATAAGTTCAAAAAGTTTCGAGATACCTTTTTGGATCTGAATATTGCCATTAATCTTCTAACAAATTAATCTAGATGAAAAACGTACTGCCAAAATTTCAAAGGCCTATTCAAGGTATAGATGAGCCTCGTACAGAAGTATCTCATTGGGATAAAGCAATGGATGCTTATGACGCTAAAAATTATCGAACTGCGTTGATCGAAACCATCAATTATGTTAACCCTGATCTATTAGTAGGAAAAGATACAAATGCCGACATCAACTTAATTCGAAGTCAAGGTTCCGCAGAAATTCAAGTATCTATTACTTCGGATACTTTTTCTGTTAAAGCCCCCTTTCTTAAGGCCATCGATACCACAAACAAAATAGCACTATATCGTAAGATCGCTGAAGTTAACTTTAATCCATTAACATTAGCTCAAATACATCTTAAAGAGAATACGCTTTGGTTTGAATACGAATCTCCCATCAATCTTTGTCAACCATATAAGGTCTATGATGTTTTGAGAGAAATTTGCGTATACGCAGACGACTATGATGATGAATTTGTAGAAAGATATAAGGCTGATTTTTACAAAGAATCGAATGTAACTCCACTTGCTGGTGACGAAAAAGAACAAGTATGGCAACAAATAGAATCTATTTTAAACGAATACAAAGCCTACAGTTCGTTTTTTAAAGAAAAAAGATGGGATGCGTTTCAATGGGATATTACCGTTATCTCGTTGTTAAAAATAGTCAATATGCCTTACGTGCATGGTACATTAAGAACTAAAATACAAGAATATGTACATAACCTGTTTAACAATCAAATTGATTTTCAGCATCGAATAGATAAGGGAATAAACTTCATGCAACAGTTGTCTTCAAAAAGCAAAGAAGACATCATGAAAGATATATATCACGCAGATGCTTTCATATCCTTAAAATGGCGAAGTTCTGTTCAGATTTTACAGGATGATGCCAAAAAGTTAGAGGCTACCGTAAACAAATACGTAAAAGATGGTGACAACTTCTCGTTGTGCTATTTTCTGCAATATAATTTTCTATACATACTTTACAATTTTAACGTGGAAGAAATCCATAAGAATACGATTTACGAAGTGCTAGAAAAAGTATCTGGACTTGAACCACAAACTGCCGCTCCAAAATTATTGGATACGTATTACGAGTTCCTAAATGGAAAAACAAAAAAAGCACTTGGTGGAAACAAAGGATTTTTTGCTAAACTTTTTGGATAATCAACACAAACTTCAGACAGCTCATACATCATGGAAAATATAAAAAAATCAGTATTTAAAATTATCACCGCTTCCGGAACCGGAACGGGGTTTGTAGTTCAAGGCAAAAATCATGTAATTACCAACTATCACGTAGTTGCTGGCAGTAAAACAGTCGCCGTAGAGGATTACAAGAAAGATCGTTTTGTTGCAGAGGTCGTTATGGTAAACCCCGAAGTTGATTTAGCCATTTTACATATTGATGGTTTCAAAAATATTGAAACTGATATCACACTTGATGATCAAGTACTTATCACCAATACTAGCAAAGTTTATATTCATGGATATCCCTTTGGCATGCCTTATACAGTGACTGAGGGTATCGTGTCCTCCACAAGTCAACCGATGGGTGGACGTCATTTTCTACAAACCGATGCTGCGGTAAATCCAGGAAATTCTGGAGGTCCCATGCTTAACGCCAACGGTAATCTCGTTGGTGTTACTACATCAAAATTTACCCAAGCAGACAATGTAGGGTTTGGTATCAAACATCTTGATTTGATCAAAGAAATTAATGATTTTACTTATACCGATAATATGTATAGGGTGAAATGCAATTCATGCGATGGTTACACCGAGCAGCAGACAGAGTTCTGTAACAATTGTGGTAATGACATGGATATTTCAATTTGGGAGGAGTTTGAAAAAAGTCATTTTGCCAAGTTTGTTGAAGAAGCTTTGACTGAATTGGGTATGAATCCCGTATTGGGAAGAGCAGGAAGAGACTTTTGGGAATTTCATCAAGGTAGTGCCCTTATTCGAATATTCGTCTTTAAAAGAGATTATCTAGTGGCCACTTCTCCGATGAACAATTTACCCAAACAAAACTTAGGAGAATTAATGGAGTATCTATTACAAGATAAGGTTGCACCTTATTCGTTAGGTGTGCATGAGAATAAAATATTCTTATCCTATCGAGCACATTTATCAGATATTTTCACTGACTATTCAGAAACTATCAAATCAGACATGAAAAATCTTGCTTTAAAAGCCGATGATCTAGACAACTTTTTTATGGATACTTATGGTTGTGAAATGGCTATGGAAGCAAAAAAAGAAATTTAAACAAACAATACAATGAAATATCTTAAACTAACTATTATATGCTTTTTGGCTGTTGGATTGACACAATGCAAAACAGGAAAACCTGATAATTTTGATTATGGTTCAATAAAAGACAACACCTATACCAATGCGTTTTTCGCCATGAGTATGGACATTCCTGAAGGCTGGGCAGTACAGTCAGAAGAGGCTATGAAACAAATGACTGAATTAGGTAAAGAAATGGCTGCTGGTGATGATCAATTTATGAAAGCTAAGCTAAAGGTTTCTGAGATCAATACGGCAAATCTTATTAGTGCTTTTGAGTTTGAAGTAGGTACACCAACCTTGGACTTTAATAGTAACGTAACCCTGGTGGCAGAAAATATGGTGTTAGCCCCTGGTGTTAAAAGAGGGTCTGACTATTTGAAACTTACCAAGCAATTTCTTGAACAGTCTCAGGCAGATTATTCCTTTACTGAAGTAACAGGTGAAGAAACTTTTGGAGGACAGACATTCGATTATATGGATGTCGTTTTAAGAGTTCAAGGCACGGAAGTAAACCAAAGATTTTATAGTACTATTATTAACGGTTTTAGCTTTAACGCCATTATCTCTTATGGTACTGACGATAAAAAAGAGGAATTGATTGAAATTTTAGAATCTATGGAATTTAGCTAAATAACTATTTTTCAAAACAATAAAAGCCCCATTGTTGAATTTATGGGGCTTTTTTTTATTCTAAATCAAAATTTAGTTTGCTACTTCGCTTATAAATTTTAATCGATATAATCGTAACTCTTCATCTTCATAATCCCCATCAAATTCTTCCATAGCATCTTCAAGGTCATCCGTTTCGGCCTCTAAAAAGTAATCATGTATTTCTTCTTGTTGATCTTCATCAAGAACCTCATCAATCCAATAACCTAAATTGAGCTTGGTGCCACTAAAAACAATTTGTTCCATTTCTTTAATCAACTCTGGTAGCTCTAGTCCCTTTGCAGAAGCAATATCACTTAACGGAAGTTTTCGATCTACATTCTGAATGATGTACAGTTTTAATCCCGAATTTGCTCCAGTACTTTTTACTACCAAATCATCGGGTCGCATAATGTCATATTCCTCAACATAAGCCGCTATCATTTCGACAAAAGGTTTTCCGTATTTTTTTGCTTTTCCCTCCCCTACTCCATGAATGTTTAAAAGTTCTGAAACAGATACAGGATATTTCAGTGCCATATCTTCTAAGGAAGGATCTTGAAAAACAACAAAAGGAGGCACGCCCAATTTATTTGCCTGTGATTTTCGAAGACTTTTCAATTGTTTTAATAGCTTTTCATCAGCAACTCCCCCTTTCGATGCACTTACAATTGCATCACTACTTTCTTTGGTGTAAATGTGGTCAATAGTCATCATGAAAGAAGTAGGTTTCTCTAAAAACTCTTTACCCTTTGGGGTTACCCGTAATACTCCGTATTGTTCTATCTCTTTTTTCAAGTAGCCAGCAACTAAAGTCTGACGAATCAAAGCCATCCAATAACGTTCATCACGATCCTTGCCAATTCCAAAAAAGTCTTTTTCGTTTGTTTTGTGAGAACTAATTAAGGCATTAGTTTTTCCACAGAGCGCATGAACTACTTCTTTAGATTTAAACTTCTCTACGGTGCCTAAAACCACCTTAATAAGTTTGACGACATCATCTTTTGCCTCTTGCTTTTCTTTTGGATTTCGAGTATTGTCATCCATATCTGCCCCATCACCATTTACTTCGTCAAATTCTTCTCCGAAGTAATGTAACATAAATTTTCTACGAGACATTGATGTCTCTGCATAAGCAACAACTTCTTGTAACAAGGCATTTCCTATTTCTTGCTCAGCAACTGGTTTACCCGACATGAACTTTTCTAATTTTTCAATGTCCTTATAGGAATAAAATGCGAGGCAGTGTCCTTCTCCTCCATCTCGTCCTGCCCGTCCCGTTTCCTGATAATAACTTTCAATACTTTTAGGAATATCGTGATGAATTACAAAACGAACATCAGGCTTGTCAATTCCCATTCCGAATGCTATTGTAGCCACAACAACATCTACATCTTCCATCAAGAACATATCTTGATATTTTGATCTCGTTTTTGCATCAAAACCAGCATGATAGGGTACAGCGCTAACTCCGTTAACTTGCAGTACTTGTGCCAGTTCTTGCACTCGTTTTCTGCTCAAACAATAAATAATTCCCGACTTGCCTTCATTCTGTTTGACAAAGCGGATGATATCGGCGTCGACATGCTCTGTTTTTGTTCTTACCTCATAGTATAGGTTTGCGCGATTGAATGAAGCTTTAAAAAGTTTTGCTCCCGTTATACCTAAGTTTTTGATAATATCTTCTTGAACTTTAGGAGTGGCCGTAGCCGTAAGACCAACTATGGGAATATCATCTCCTAAACGACCCACTATAGGTTTTAGGTTTCGATATTCTGGTCGAAAATCATGCCCCCATTCAGAAATGCAATGTGCTTCGTCAACCGCTACAAAAGAAATAGTTTGTGATCTCAAAAAATTAATATATTCCTCTTTGGTCAAAGATTCAGGAGCTACATATAGTAACTTTGTAATTCCGTTAGTAATATCTTCCTTAACTTGTTTTATTTCAGTTTTAGTAAGCGAAGAATTTAATACGTGGGCTATACCATTTTCTGAAGAAATACCTCGAATAGCATCAACCTGATTCTTCATAAGGGCAATCAATGGTGAAACGACAATTGCAGTACCCTCTTGCATTAAGGCAGGGAGCTGGTAACAAAGGGACTTGCCGCCACCAGTAGGCATGATTACGAAAGCATTTTCACCACGCAATATAGTTTTTACAACTTCTTCTTGAAGACCCTTAAATTCCGTAAATCCGAAATATTTTTTTAATGCAGCATGTACATCGAGTTCATTCAAAACTAAACCCTGTTTTTTCATTTAATACTAGTTTGATATTAGTAGATATCAACATTTCTTACTTATAAGATACGGATTTCTAGGTTTTAAATCATGTATTGATTGATTTAAACTCGTTTTCATCTGTAAAGAATTCAATAAACTTAACTTTGCGTAAATTTGTAGTCTTAAATATAAGACATTCTTAATAAAATTCAACTGATAATCCGAAACAGACTTTGAGCAACAACAAAGCTATTCTTGATTTAGCAAAAAAAACTATCCAGACTGAAAGTGAAGCTATTCGTAATCTGAACACGCTTTTAACTGATGACTTTGTACATGCAGTTTCATCTATTATTGCTTCAAAAGGAAGGGTTATCATTACAGGAGTTGGAAAAAGTGCCATCATCGCTACGAAAATAGTTGCAACGCTAAATTCAACAGGAACACCGGCTATATTTATGCACGCAGCAGACGCCATTCATGGTGATCTGGGTACAATACAAGAAAACGATGTGGTTATCTGTATCTCAAAAAGCGGAAGTACTCCTGAAATCAAAATGTTAGTTCCGCTTATCAAAAGAGGAACTAATAAGCTGATAGGAATGACGGGGAATATAGATTCATTCTTGGCTCAAGAAGCTGATTTTGTTCTAAATACTTTTGTACAAAAAGAAGCCTGTCCTAATAACCTTGCTCCTACTACTAGCACAACTGCTCAATTGGTAATGGGAGATGCTCTAGCTATTTGTCTTTTAGAACTAAAAGGATTTAGTAGTAAAGATTTCGCCAAGTATCATCCTGGAGGTGCTTTAGGCAAACGTTTATACCTAACCGTGGCGGATATAGCAGGTAACAATCAAAAACCAGAAGTAGATATTCGAACCGATATTAAGGAGGTCATTGTTGAGATTTCTCAAAAGATGCTTGGCGTTACCGCAGTAATGGATCAAGGAAAAATTGCAGGGGTGGTCACCGATGGTGATATTCGAAGAATGCTTAATACATATGACAATTTTAATGGTTTAAAGGCGAAAGATATCATGAGCTCAAACCCCAAAACGATTCAAACAGATGTACTAGCCATTGAGGCTCTTGAACTTATGCAAGATAATGGTATCTCACAATTACTGGCTGTAGAGGGCGAAAACTATGCAGGTATTGTACATTTGCATAACCTCATAAATGAAGGTATTCTGTAATGACAAAAGCAGCAAAAAAGAACCCTGATGAAATGTCGTTTTTGGATCATCTTGAAGAACTAAGATGGCATTTAATTCGATCAACCATAGCAGTTGTTATCATTGCGAGTATCACACTTTTAATACCTGAATTTATTTTCGACACTGTGCTCTTGGGGCCAAAAAGCAT
>CALHCJ010000169.1 GCA_937936275.1 uncultured Flavobacteriaceae bacterium | reverse complement strand
GTGTGGTATCCCGCTGCCCTACCCAAAGATTTGAATATAACCACCAGTTACCAAGAAGTGATGGGTACACGTGGTGATTCACTGCGCCCGCTGATTCCATTTTCGTTTAAAGGTCGCGCGATTCGTGATGCGGTTCCTTTTTCTACGGCCGGGGCCTTTCCGCTAATTATTGTGTCACACGGTTATGTAGGTTCTCGGTACTTAATGACCTATCTGACAGAAAATTTGGCATCCAAAGGATACGTAGTCGTTTCCATCGACCATACGGACTCTACTTTTAAAGATGCAAATGCGTTTCAAAGTACCTTGCTCAACCGTGCTTTAGACATCCGTTTTGTATTGAATGAAATGGAAGCAATTGGAAGTACATCTAGTACCAATGCTCTAAAGGGATTGATTGATGCTAATAATACTGCTATTGTCGGATATTCAATGGGAGGCTTTGGAGTGCTCAATGTGGGTGGTGCTGGTTACAGTGATGCCTTCGCTGGGTTTACTGTGGGCATGACCGGAGGTAGTAAAGCGATTGGCATTCATTCGGCGAGCAATCCGGAATATCAGAAGTTAGATGACTCTCGTGTTAAAGCTGTGGTAGCTTTTGCACCTTGGGGAATGGAACGTGGCGTTTGGGATGCGGAAGGCCTAAAAGGATTGAAAAAACCAACGCTTTTCATAGCAGGTAGCCAAGATGATATCTCTGGGTATGAAAAAGGAATCAAAGCGATTTACGAAGGTGCCGTTAACTCTGACCGTTATCTCTTAACGTATATGAATGCACGACATAACGTTGCTCCTAATCCTCCTCCAGCTGCATCTTTAAAGCCGGGTTTGCATATTGATGAATATTATCGTTATGCTGATGCCACTTGGGATCAACGAAAAATCAACAACGTGAATCAGCATTTCTTAACTGCTTTTATCGGAATACATTTAAAAAATAAGGACTATGAAAAGTTTTTGGATATTCAGCCAAACTCAAATGAGAAAAACTGGGAAGGTTTCAAGCCGCGTTCTTCAACGGGAATGGAACTATTACACGCAAGCCCCATAGAATAATTTAGAATACTATTATGCAGCCTAATGTTCTTCTAAAAACCTTAAAAATTATTCATCTGGCATTGTGTTTTGGTTTAGCACTATTTGCAGTTCTTGCCTACTTGCAAATCGGTGGTTTTGCTACGGCAAATGCTGATAGCAGTTTGATGCTATATCTTGTCCCAACCCTTGCCGTGGCCGGATATTTTGGAAGCAAATATATTTTTGCAAGTCAACTACGAAAGATCGTGAAAGAGGCACCTTTATCACAAAAATTACAACAATATTTTTCTGCATCAATCTTACAGTACGCGGTTATCGAAGGACCCGGTTTTCTTGCGCTTTTAGCCTATTTCACTTCAGGGAATGCCTTGTTTTTAGTTATTGCTATCTGTTTGGCGGTCTATTTGTTTTCCCTTAAGCCAAGCTATCAAAAATTAAAAAATGAATTGAAATTGAGTTATACAGAACAAAAAGATTTAGATACTTTAAATACCTAATAAATAGACTACTCATGAAAAAAATCAAATTAATCCTTATGATGGGAATACTTGCAAACTTAGGATGTTCAAATGCTGTTAAAGCACAACAAAATGAAGATTGGCCCAATCTTCAACAATTTCAGAAAGCAAATGCAGCGCTTAAAACCCCTTCTGCAGATGAAGATCGAGTGGTTTTTATGGGAAATTCTATAACGATTGGATGGTTGAATTCACGCCCTGAATTTTTTAAAGGAAAACCATGGATCAATCGCGGTATTAGCGGACAAACAACTCCGCAAATGTTAATTCGCTTTCGACAAGATGTGGTACACCTAAAACCAAAAGTGGTAATAATATTGGCAGGCACCAATGACATTGCAGGTAATACTGGTCCGTCTACCCTAGAAATGATTGCAGATAATATTAAAGGCATGGCAGAGATTGCTCATGCAAATGGCATTAAAGTTATTCTCTCCTCTACCCTTCCTGCTTACGATTATCCGTGGAAGCCAGGTTTAGAACCAGCTCCAAAGATTATGGCACTCAATGAGATGTTGAAAGCTTATTGTGAAGAAACTGGGCATATTTATTTGGACTATTTCTCGGCTATGGCCGACGAGCGTAACGGACTCCCCAAAAAATACGCCAATGACGAAGTGCACCCAACAAAAGAAGGTTATGCTGTGATGGAACCCTTGGTAGAAGAGGCTATAACAAAAGCCTTAGGTAAATAGAAAGAAGAAAATCTTAAACTAACCTATTGAAATATTAGCTTCTTTGCGAATCTAGCGAAGCGCTTTTCTTTTTATCTTCGAGATTGAAAAAGAAATTACATGTCCGAAGCGAATACCTCTAAAAAATACGATACCATTATCATCGGTTCTGGAGCAGGCGGATTGGCTGCGGCTATCTGTTTATCTCGTGCGGGTCAAAAGGTACTCGTGTTAGAGCAACATGATGTGCCTGGGGGTTGGTGCCATAGCTTTTATTTAAACGGACACCGATTTACACCAGGAGTTCATTATGTAGGCTTGTGCGGAGAAGGTGAGGCAACAAGCGATCTTTATCGTGGTTTGGGTATTGCGAATGACTTGGTTTTTTTTAGAATGAATCCTGATGCATATGAGCATGTGCATATGGGAGAACATCGTTTTGACTTTCCCGCTGACCCTGAGAAATTAGCATCTCGATTATCAGAACGTTTTCCGAAAGAAGAGAAACGTATTAAGAAATATCTAGGTTTAATTCGCAAGGTGAGTGAAGAATTGTATTCCCTCCCCTATTTCAAAGGCTTTTGGCAAAAGCTAACTATTCCTTATAAGACCAGACACTTTGGTAAATATGGTTTGTTCAGTCTTCGAAGAGTTATCAATTGGCATATTAAAGATCCTTTGCTGAAAAATATTTTAAACATACAATGCGGTGATCATGGTGTTCAACCCAGAAAAGCTGCTTTTATATTACACGCCGCTTTAATGTTTCATTATTTCTATGGCGGTTATTATCCCATGGGAGGTGGTGGTGCTTTAATCAAGGCCATGACCAATGCAATTAAGAAACACGATGGCGAAATTTCGACAAGCAATGGTGTACAACGAATTCTTTTAGAAGGTATCGATCAAAAGAAAGCCGTAGGTGTTGAATTAGAAAATGGCGAACAACTTTTTGCAAATCAAATTATATCAAATGCTGACGTAGGCATCACATATAATGATTTGATAGGAAAAGAGCATTTAAGTGAAAAATTAAAGCAGAAGTTAGAAAAAACAATTTATTCATGTACCTCGCTCATGCTGTTTTTAACGGTAGATATGGATGTTCGTCAAGCGGGATTAGATTCTGGCAACATTTGGATGATGCCTGATAAAGATCAAGATGCATACTACGACGCTGCTATGAATTCTGATTTAACTTCTGATGCCCCTTTTGAAGGTATGTTTATTAGCTGTACGACGCTAAAAGACCCCGTAAGTTTTGATGGCAAACATCATACCCTAGAAGTCATCACTTTTATCAACTATAAAGCTTTTGAAAAATATAAAGATGAAGATGCACAACGCTCTCCAGAATATCTGGCCTTTAAAGCGCATTTGACACAAAAGATGCTCAAGGGTTTAGAAAAAGCAGTGCCAAATATTAGTGAGCATATCGTACATAAAGAATTAGGCACACCCATCACCAATGACTATTATATCAATACTACCGAAGGTAACGTGTACGGTACCGAAAAAAGTCTAAAACATATTGGACCCTTTGCCTTTAAAGCGAAGAGTGAAATTGAAAACCTCTATCTCTGTGGAGCGAGCATACTGTCTCATGGTGTTGCTGGTGCAAGTCATTCAGGAGTAGCCACCGCAGCACAGATTTTAGGTTGTCACCCTGATGTATTGAAAGAACCACAAGATGATCAGCATTTGCGTATTTACGAAGCTGAAGATGATTCCAATTACCCTGATTGGATGTTAAAGAAGGTAGCCGTTAAAAAAGCAAGGTTAGTTTCTAAAGCAAAAACTACGGTTTAAATTTCCGTAATGTACATGGTTTGCCGTGTACCTAAAACATATAAATGCTATACGGGTATTTTGCATAACATTTTTATAAAACTACACTGAATGTTATACAAAACGCATGACATCATTTTTTAGTTAGCCTTATATATAGCTGTTTATATATAATTGGTATCTTCGAAAGACAGAGCGTAAATACAGCGTTATATGCGTGTTAGCGGTAATTGGATTAACTCAAGTTAAAAATATTAGCATATTGATTTTTTGCTTTATTAGTTAAGTATGGATAAATACTTTGATTTATAAGCAATGTATATTCTTGAATGGAATCTGTGGATAAATGATTAGCCTGAATTAGTACAGATGAAAACCAAAAATTACTGATAATCTCAATCCTTCTAAATAAATTTTGGTATTCGTTTTTGAGTAATTCTTCTCTAAAGAAATTATTATCAATTAAAATAGCTACCATTTTTAAGGTCTCATTCTCTCTCCTCTTAGAAAGGTCTGAATAATGAACTTTTATCTTCTGATTTTTTCTGGTTATCGCTACAAAGTCCAATAAAAAGAAATTATATTCATAAAGTATAGTAATAATTTCTTTAGAAATATTCAAAAAAGTTTTTAGTAAATCATCATTAGGTATTAAAAAAATAGAATCCATTTTTTTAACTAACTGAAAGTAGAGTGCTTCAATTATATCTTCTCTTTTTTTAAAATGATATTGCAGGTTTCCCACACTAATCCCAGCTTCATTTGCTATGGTTCTTAAAGAAGTTTTATAAATCCCTTTGCTATTAAATAGCTCTAAAGATTTTATCAAAATTTTTTGTTTTGTACCGTTCATCAGTACAAAAGTACATTTTTTAGTACAGTTGTACTAAGGTTATCTTGTTTTTAGTACATTTGTACTAAATCACTTTATAACTCATAATGAATATAGATATTATTGGAGCTGGAATAGGAGGATTAACTACTGCAATTGCACTTGAGCAAAAAGGAATTAAAACAAGAATATTTGAACAAACGGAACAGATAAAAAAAGTTGGAGCAGGAATTATTTTAGCCAATAATGCAATGCAGGTTTATGAAAAATTAGGATTGCGACAAATAATTGAAGAGCATGGAAATCCCATCTCTTCAATGAATATTACCAAATCAAGTCTAAAACCTCTTTCTAAAATCGACTTGTCATATTTTGAACAAAAACATAACA
>CALHCJ010000168.1 GCA_937936275.1 uncultured Flavobacteriaceae bacterium | reverse complement strand
GAGCCTCATTGCAAATGGTAAATCTTCACTATCAAATGTGCTCCGCAATTTTGATGACTTTGTGACTGCCGATCCAGAAAATGAAAATAATGTTAAGTTGAAAACCATTCTTTTAAAGAATGCCCAAAAAGATCCAAACGTTCTATGGAATCAACTACTAAGTTGGCTTTTTGTACAACAAAAGCAATATGGGAGTGCTTTTCGGCAAGAGAAAGCAATTTATAAACGTCAAGACGGACCTTCTTTGCAACGACTTGAAAATTTGGGAAATATATCTCAAGAGGATGACGCTATTGAAACTGCCCAAAGTATCTATGAGTTTATCATAGAAAACGCAAACGATGAAGTCACAAAGTTAAATGCACAATTAAATATCATTGACATACAATTAATTGATGCTGATGCCAAAGAGCTAGCTACGGTTCAAAAAAAGTATGACGAGTTAATAGCCGTGCATGGCTATAAAATGCCCACTTTACAGTTACAAATCGCCTATGCAAATTTCTTAACTTTCAAAAGAAACCAACCAGAGCCTGCTATTGAAATTTTAAAAAATAGTTTAGACCTTCCGTTAAACAAGAGGGGAAAAGCATTTGTCAAACTGGCATTGGGTGATATTTTAGTATTCAATAAAAAATTTAACGAAGCGCTTATCTATTTTTCTCAAATTCAGAAAAGTCTCAAAAACGATGTGCTAGGGCAGAATGCTAGATACAAAGTTGCCCAAACTAGCTTTTACAAGGGAGATTTTGATTGGGCCCTTACGCAGTTAAAAGTATTACGCAGTTCGACTTCGCAACTCATTGCAAATGATGCTATGCAATTGAGTTTATTGATCTCCGACAATTCTTTGGAAGATTCTACACAAACCGCGTTAAAAAAATATGCAAGAGCAGATTTATTAGCCTATCAAAACAAAACAAAAGAAGCCATTACGGCACTTGATGATATTTTACAAAATCATAAAGGAGAAAAAATAGAAGATGAAGCCCTTTTGAAACAAGGAGAGTTACTAGAAGGAATGAAAGATTTTGAAGCAGCTAAATTCAACTATCAAAAAATTGTTGAGTTTTACGCCTCAGGTATTTTAGCAGATGATGCTCATTTTAAGCTGGGAGAACTATATCGGACAATTTTGAACGAACCTGAAAAAGCCATGATTCAATACGAGAAAATAATTTACAATTATCAAGACAGTTATTATTTTCCACAAGCTCGCAAGAATTTCAGAATACTTAGAGGAGATTCTATTAACTAACTCAGACACAAATTCAAATGTCAAACAAAAAAGGACATATTGAATTTGATTTTGCATTTGACATTTTTCATGTATATATACAACGTTACTATAAATATTGAAGATTCTGTTCACCAAGAATGGTTGAAATGGATGAAAGAAATACACATACCTGATGTACTAGCCACAGGTAAATTTTTTAACGCCAAAATGTGTAAAGTTTTGGTAGATGAAGAAATGGGTGGCACCACCTATTCAGTTCAATACAGCACGCCGGACAAAGAAACTTTAGAGCGTTATTACGTGGAAGATGCAGACCAATTGCGCCAAGATGGAGCACGATTATTTGCCGGAAAATTTGTTGCGTTTCGAACCGAGTTAGAAGTCATCAGCGAGCATTAAAAATGGGCAAGAAGAAAAAGAAATCTTTCCAAACATGGAAGGAAAGAAAACAGAGAGATGCAGAGCGTCCTGTAAAAGCCAAAAAGCATTTGGGGCAACATTTTCTAAAAGATGAAGATGTCGCCCAAAAAATTGCAGAGACGCTATCTTTTGAAGGTTATACGAATGTCATAGAAATAGGTCCGGGTACTGGAGTGTTGACCAAGTATCTGCTGCGCAATGAAATTGATTTAGTTGCTATGGATTTAGACGCTGAATCTATCATATACCTCAACCATAGCTTTCCATTAGAGCACCCAAAAGTACTGCAGGGTAAAGGCTCTTTTCAAGTTATTGAAGCTGATTTTTTAAAATATAATCTAAAAGATTTGTTTGGTGATCGTCAGTTCGCAATTACAGGTAATTTTCCTTACAATATTTCCACCCAAATCGTATTTAAGATGTTGGAAATGAAAGAACAAGTTCCCGAATTTACCGGGATGTTTCAAAAGGAAGTCGCCAAACGCATCTGTGAAAAAGAAGGAAATAAAACCTACGGAATTCTCTCAGTGCTAGTGCAGGCTTATTACGACGCTGAATATTTATTTACAGTTCATCCGCAGGTGTTTGATCCACCACCAAAAGTGCAATCGGGAGTATTACGACTAACCCGAAAAGCAAATTTTCAGCTCGCATGCGATGAAAAATTGTTCTATAGAGTGGTAAAAGCGGCTTTCAATCAACGTCGAAAGACCATTCGAAATAGCTTAAAAACCTTTGAGCTTTCAGATATTCTCAAAGAAGATGCTATATTTGACCAGCGCCCAGAACAATTGGCAGTAGCCGATTTTATTGCGTTGACCCAGAAAATAGCAAATGACACCGTTTAAACTTACAGACGAATTCGTAGCTGAAATAGAACAGCTCATAGACGTACAGAAAGACTCTACTCTAGAAACTTTACTGAGCGAAGTTCACTATGCTGATGTTGCTGAAATCATCAACGAACTTAATGAGGACCAAGCTACATATCTCATTAAACTTTTAGATAGTGATAAAACCTCTGATGTACTTACCGAATTAGATGAAGATGTTCGAGAATCTATTCTGAACAACCTTTCTGCAAAAGAAATTGCAGAAGAGCTTGAAGAACTTGATACGGATGATGCCGCCGATATCATTGGTGAACTTCCTACAGAAATTGTTCAAGAAGTTATTTCTGAAATTGAAGATAAAGAGCATGCTAAAGACATTGTTGACTTACTGCGTTACGACGAAAATTCTGCAGGTGGTCTTATGGCGAAAGAATTGGTAAAAGTAAGAGATACTTGGAATGTACTTGCATGTGTCAAAGAGATGCGAACTCAGGCCGAAAACGTAACTAGAGTACACTCTATTTATGTCGTCGACGAAGAAGATGTTTTGATGGGGCGTTTATCTTTGAAAGATTTATTAACCGCTTCGAACACTGCAAAGATTAAGGATGTTTATATTCCGAAGGTAGACTCTGTAAACGTTAATGAAGATCCTGAGGAAGTAGCAAAAATCATGTCTAAATATGACTTAGAAGCTATTCCAGTAATTGATGAAATAGGGCGATTAGTGGGTCGCATTACTATTGATGATATCGTAGATGTAATTAAGGAAGAGGCTGAGAAAGATTATCAACTTGCTTCTGGTATCTCACAAGATGTTGAAGCTGATGATAGCATTTGGGATTTAACAAGAGCTCGCATTCCATGGTTAATACTTGGTTTATTTGGCGGAGCAGGAGCTGCTGTGATCATGGGGAATTTTGAAGAAATGTTTAAGACCTACACGGTTTTATTTTTATTTACTCCTTTAATTGCCGCCATGGCAGGCAATGTTGGCGTACAATCTAGTGCCATCATCGTTCAAGGTTTGGCGAATGACGACCTGAAGGGTAGTATTGGTAATCGTTTAATTAAAGAAATTCTGTTAGCTCTTTTGAATGGGATAATTCTCGCAGCGATCTTGCTATTATTTACTTGGTTTTGGAAAGGTGATTTCTTAACCGCTTTGGCTATATCACTTTCATTAATTGCAGTAATCGTAGTCGCAGGATTTATCGGAACCTTTACCCCCCTTTTTTTGGACAAAAGAGGAATAGACCCCGCAATAGCAACGGGCCCGTTTATTACCACTAGCAATGATATCTTTGGTATTCTTATCTATTTCTGGATTGCTAGACTTGTTTTAGGTATTTAGTCATCGTTTAAAAAATTGTTTGTTATGAAACCCATCAATTTAAAAGAAAAACACTCTCTATTCACCAAACAATGGCATCCTCATCAAATTGCTACCGTTGATAATATGCAAGTGATTTTGGCTAAAATTCAAGGAGAATTTGTCTGGCACTCTCATGAGAACGAAGACGAACTTTTTCAAGTTCTAAAAGGAACACTATACATGAAATTCAGGGACCGAACAGAAGTGGTGAAAGAAGGAGAGCTAATTGTTGTACCCAAGGGCGTTGAACATTGTCCGTCAACCAAAGATGGGGAAGAAGTACAATTACTCCTTTTCGAAAAACAAGATACCGCACATACTGGCGAAGTTGAACATGAGATGACGCAAACGCACTATCCTAAAATCTAACTATTCTGATGAAAGTTCTCCATCTAGATACCAATCACCCTTTAATCGTTAAAAAATTTGAAGCCTTAGGCTTTCAGAATGATGAAGATTATACTTCCTCTAAAGACGAGGTGATGAAGAAAATTAATGACTATGATGGTATTATCATTCGTAGTCGTTTTTCTCTTGATGAAGTTTTCCTAGAAAAAGCGACAAATCTAAAATTCATAGGCCGCTTGGGTGCTGGACTGGAAAATATAGATACGCAGTATGCTAAGTCACGAGGTATTTTCTTGGCTGCTGCCCCTGAAGGAAACCGAAATGCGGTAGG
>CALHCJ010000167.1 GCA_937936275.1 uncultured Flavobacteriaceae bacterium | reverse complement strand
CCATTAAGGTGAATTCGCTCTATACCCGTGATAGAATTATATATGGAAACAGTGTTATTTTCAATTTGATATTCTGCGTATTTCATAATTATAGACTTATTGATTGGTTTTATTTTAAGATAAATTCAAAAGTGCCTGACCCAAATTCCAAAGGATATAGATTATTCCTACGGCAAAAAAGATACTTGCTCTTACAATTTCTTTTTGTTTAATACTCTCTCTGTGAATGGTAACTTTCATAATTATATATTTTAATTGTTGTTATTAATTTGATATAAAATACCTTGGTTCTTCACCTTTGGAAAGGACTTTATGACCAACGGTAAATTTGAATATCTAAACGGAAAATTAATTTTTAACAACTGATAATCAATTAGTTAAATTTAAAATAGATAAAAAAAAGAGAGTCTATTTGGCTCTCTTTACTTCAAGTATGCTTACATTAACTATACCTCTTAACTTCTAGTCTTTTATTGGTGTCGCGACCTGTTGTGCTCCTAGGTGTTTTGCATAGAAACCCATCATTGATTTGTATAATGCAATGGAGTTTTCTTCTTTTCCAAAACCATGACCCTCATCATATTTTACCATGTAAGGCACATCAACACCTTTGGCTCTGAGCGCACTAACAATCTGATCTGATTCATCAATATTTACTCGGGGGTCATTTGCGCCCTGAACCACAAACAAAGGTTTTTTAATTTTGTCAATATGAAAAACTGGAGACACCTCTGTCATGATTGCTTTTTCTTCAGCAACGGCATCATCATACCATATCTCTTTCAAGATTTTCTCGTAAGGCTTCCAGTATGATGGCATAGTTTCCATGAATGTAAATAGGTTACTCACGCCTACATAATCTACTCCGCAAGCATACAGGTCGGGTGTTTTGGTTAATCCTCTTAAAACTGCATAACCACCGTGGCTACCTCCGTAGATTGCTGCTTTATTTTTGTCAACTAAACCTTGATCGATCACATATTGTAATCCGTCTTCAACGTCATCCATTGCCTTCCGTCCAATCTGTTTAAACCCTAGCTCTAAAAACTCTTTGCCATAACCACCCGAAATTCTAAAGTTGACTTGCAAAGTTGCATACCCGCGACTTGCGAAAAGTTGTGCTTCAGGATTAAATCCCCATGAATCACGAATACCTTGTGGCCCACCATGTGGATTCACAATCACAGGAACTTTCTGGCCATCAATCGCAGCTTTCGGTAAGGTAATATAGCCATGCAATGTAATGCCGTCTCGACTTTTAAAAGTTATTGGGCGCATTTCAGCCATATCGTTCTCTTTCAATTGCGGCATTAGATTGAAAAGCTCTTTGAACTCATCTTTTGCAACGTTATAAGAATAATATTTACCGTATAATTTATCACTCGAAATATATAAGAGTAAGTTATTTTCATCATCTGTATAGTCTACAATGTCATACTGCTTATCTCCAAATTGCTTTAAAAATTTAGCATGTAAACCTTTAAAGTAATCACTTACCGGAACCATTACTTCCTTTTCGCCCTCGTAACTAAAATATTGTAATTCATAGTTACGCGTTTTTGAAATAGCAAGATCAGAAACATCATAATCTTCATTAGCAAATAATGTTTTGATCACTTTATCTTCCTTCAAATCATACAATAAAACCTGTGCCTTGTCTGAATTAAGATTCGAAACAACATAGGCATCGTGAGGGTATTCTGTTGAATAATCAAAGGCGGCAATAGAAAAAGCATCTTTCCAACTTAAGCTCTTCAAAATAGAAAAGTCTCCATCTTCTTTAGCGTAATAAATATCTTGTTCTACACCATCTCTAATTCTTGTAAACCCTTTTAACTTTCCTTTTCTGTCAAAATTATAGCCCATAATAGGGTTAGCCGCGTCTTCATTTTTATAGAGCTGTTCTAAGTCTCCGGTCAATACATTCACTTTAAAAGGTTCAAAAACTTGCGGATTATTCTTATTCATAAGAACAATAATATGATCTTTATCTTCTTTCAAAAGTTCACTAAAATCTGCCCTAACACCATCAAATGGAGTTAAATCCTTTTGATTACTGCCATCTAGACCTACAGCGTAAACGTGATAGTTCTCATCGCCTCCTTGGTCCATTAAATAAACTAATCGCTCATTATTGATCCAAGCATATCCACGGATCAATTCCTCTTTTTCCTCGATAGCCATTTGAGTATCACCAGAAACGATATTTTTCACGAATACGTGTCTTTTTCCGTTTTCATCTTTTTCACGATAAGACATATATTTTCCATCAGGAGAAAAACGAAATGTAGATGCTTTTGGTTTTGCAAAATAATCTTCTACCGAGTACGTAAAATCACCATCACCTAAAGACGCTAACTTTGTTAATTCCTCATCCGAACTGGGTAACTCAGTATTACCTGGGATTGTTTTCACTGTTTTTTCAAGTGTCAATGGAAACTCCATTCCCCCTTGATAGAAAGTACCTTCTACTTTAGCTTCTGCTACCGTTCCTACATACTTGATACCAGCTTGTTTGAATTGTATCGTTAGCGTGCTTTCCTCTAAAGTAGTTACATCCATAGGAATGTCCGTAGCCCCTTGAGACGGACTATCCATTGTACTTGTTAGTTCACCGTCTGTTTCACTAAGGTTAAATACTAAAGGTACTTCAGTACCTTGCACAGATAGTGTTCCTTTCCAACTTCCTGTAACTTCTTGTGCATAACCCTGTATCCCCAAAAGGACAAGTGCTACAATCATAATTTGTTTCATTTTCTTCATGGTTCTAGTTTTAATATTATTTTTTAGTTGATGATATACGCCTTATTGATTTAGTTAGTAACTAGCATTCGATTTTTGTCACACTTCAAATCTTCGTATCGTTGAAACAAATGTAATTTAGACAAGGTCAATGATAAATAAAAATATGGTCAGCGGTAAAATTCTTAAAACGAACGGTAGTTCAAAAAAATGATGAAAACATAACGATAATTAGACACCTATTGCAGGCCAAAGCCAGTTATATAATAGGATACCAAGAGTAAAACCAAAACCTAACCCCATGATTACAACTAAAATTAGCAGTTGCGTTGAAGTACGTGGCCATAGGTTGATCAAGGATATTGGCATTCCATTTCTTCGAATCTCAAAAAAGTTTCCTTCTTTCTGTGAGCTATAATCGCGTTGCGAAATACGATACTCATTTTTACCAATTGAAAATTTATGAATGGTACCGATTCTAGATGGCTTTTCAGAAATTGTCTTTCCGTTAAGAAGCACTTTCTCTTTACCAAAAAAGGTATTAACCACTTCTATTTTGTGGTTTTCAATGTAGTACATAGCACACTTGGTCATGCGAGCAAAATTTCAGAACTAGCATTTCGTGGTGGGGAACACAGTTTACTTTCAAACCAGAAACCATCGAATGCTAATCGATAATAGGTGAATCGTTCTAAATATAGGTCTAGGGCATCACAGAGAAATATCTTCTAAATGACACTGCAAATTATATAAATTCGAAGTACAGAATGGTAGAAGTTTTTAACAAAACAGTAGTTGTTACAAACAATTTTAACAGAAGAAACGAATTGCTAATCAGCGGATTGGGCATTCAACATGACCCATAACTTATCTTTTAGCTCTTTAATACCTTGTTGAGCAACGGAGGATATGAACATGTACGGAACGTTTTTCAAATCTTTATCCAACTCGACACGCATCTCATCCATCAATTCTTCATCAAGCATATCACTCTTTGATATGGCAACCAAACGCTCTTTATCTAGCAACTCAGGATTGTAACGCTTTAGTTCATCTAAAAGAATTTCATACTCCTTGCTAATATCATTACTATCAGCAGGAACTAAAAACAACAAAGTTGCATTCCGCTCTATATGACGTAAAAAATAATGACCTAAGCCTTTGCCTTCTGCAGCACCCTCAATAATTCCCGGAATATCTGCCATTACGAAACTCTGAAAGTCACGATATTCTACAATACCCAAATTTGGCTTTAAGGTTGTAAACTCATAGTCGGCAATTTTGGTTTCGCCGAAGTAATTACGGAAAGTAAGGTGGACTTACCGGCGTTTGGAAAACCCACTAGCCCGACATCAGCTAAAACTTTTAGTTCTAAGATAAAAGCATTTTCTTGACCCTCTACACCTGGTTGAGCGTATCTTGGTGTCTGATTCGTTGGAGATTTAAAGTGCCAATTACCCCGGCCACCCATACCACCCTCCACGATGATTTTTTCTTCACCATGCTCAGTAATTTCCAAAATGATTTCATTGCTTTCGGTATCTCGTAAAATAGTACCTAAAGGAACATCCAAGTAAATATCTTCACCGTCTGCACCACTACTTCTGCTCTTTGATCCGTGACCGCCGTGCCCTGCTTTAAAGTGTTTTTTATATTTAAAGGTAACCAGCGTCCATAAATTCTGATTTCCTCTAAGAATAACGTGACCACCACGACCACCATCTCCGCCATCAGGTCCCCCTTTGGTGATGTACTTTTCACGATGCAAGTGCACGGAACCTTTACCTCCATTTCCTGAAGTCAAAAATACCTTTACGTAGTCTACGAAATTACCTTCGGTCATTTTAGGCGATTAATTTTTTGCAAAGGTAACTGAATTTTAATCTTTTAAGGGAGTATCAATGGCATAGGTTACGCCAATGTCTTCCTTCAATACCCATGGTTTTTCTGGATATCGCATTTTGGTAGCTCCAAGCTTCTCCATAGCTTTCTGAGAGCGGTAGTTTTTAGGATTTACGTAAAAAATGACATAAGAATAATGATCTAAAGCATAATTAATCATCAGTTTTTTAAATGATCGATTGTAGACCCCACCCCAATAAGCTCGGTCTAAAAAGCTCCATCCTATTTCAACAACACTTTCAGAGTCGTCAATAATTTTAAATCTAGAGCTACCAATAATCAAGTTTGTATTGGCATCAAGAATAGTAAGAGCGCTTTTAGAAATTAAAGCGTCATTAAAAAAAGTAGTGAAGTTTTCTTTAGTATATCGATCATGATTTTGATGTTGCACCCAAATTAAAGGGTCTGATGCAGAGGCGTACAAATCTTCAAAATCATCTTTAACTAATGGCCTTAAAATGACCAAATCATTGTTTAATATGGGTTGTGAATTAAAACTCATTGATTTTATTCATCTGTAAAGACAATTATAGTTCTTCAATCACCTTTGCTAAACGTGCAGTAATTTCATCAATAGCTCCTATACCATTTACACTGTGAAACTTACCTTGAGCTTCGTAAAAATCTTTTAATGGAGCCGTTTTTTGATTGTACTCTTCAAAGCGATTCCGAATTTTACTTTCGTCTTGATCATCGCTTCGTCCGCTTACTTTTCCTCTTTCTAACAAACGTTGAATTAAGATTTCATCATTTGCCTCCAAAGCGATAGTAGCATCAATT
>CALHCJ010000166.1 GCA_937936275.1 uncultured Flavobacteriaceae bacterium | reverse complement strand
GGAGTTGTGACCGCTACTTATGACGCAAATCCAATGAGGGTCGCCACTAGCCTAGAAGAAAAGATAAAAGAGATAAGTAGGGGATTACCTGAGAAAATATTAGCTGATGGCAGCGTTTCAAAACTTCAAATCATTCCTTTTTATAACCGATCAGAACTTATTACAGCTTCACTAAGTACTCTTAGTAAAGCTTTATGGTTAGAAATCTTAATTACAATTTTGGTGGTAATTATCATGCTTAGGAACCTTAAGGTTGCCCTACTAGTATCGAGCCTTTTACCCTTAACGGTATTGGTGGTTTTTATTGCGATGAAGCTATTTAATATTGAGGCCAATATAGTGGCCTTATCTGGCTTAGCTATTGCCATTGGAACCATAGTGGATATGGGTATTATCTTGTCAGAGAATATTGTTCAAATACAGCAAAGCTTTCCTGACAAACCATTAAGAGTTATTGTTCTAGATGCGAGCAGAGAAGTTTCGGGGGCAATAGTTACAGCAGGTTTAACTACGGTTATCAGTTTTATACCAGTATTCAGTTTGCCTGGTGTTGCTGGTAAGCTATTTACGCCGTTGGCATTTACCAAAACTGCAGCGTTGTTTGCTGCTATCATAATTTCGGTATTTGTAATACCCCCTATTGCTACTTATGTGTTAAGAAAAAATAATCTAAATAGAAACTATTTTTTACCTGAAATAGGCATGTCGATATTGGGCGTGGTTGCTTTATTTTTTGGGGAATGGTTTGGTTTGATTGTCTTGCTTTTTGGTGTGGCTGCGATAGCCTATTATAAAAAAATAGTTGATATTAATCAGTACAAACTCTTCACTATTGGATGGGCTATAATCTTAGTTTCTGTTTTACTTGCATTGCATTGGCATCCGTTGGGTGAACATATAGGATGGCTAGGAAATCAAGTATTTGTGATTCTTTTATTAATTCTGGTTTTATTGCCTTTTTACGTGCTTATACGGTATTACGAGATCATATTGAAATGGGTTTTAGAACAAAAATTTATTGCCATTCTGATTCCTATTTTTATATTAATCTTGGGTGCAGCAATTTTTTTAAATACCGAAAAGGAGTTTATGCCTCGATTGGATGAAGGTGATTTTCTACTAATGCCCACCTCATTACCGCATGCAGGTGTTGAAGAAAACCTTAAGACACTGAAAAAATTAGATATTGCAGTGGCGTCACTACCAGAAGTTGAATATGTGGTTGGTAAAGCAGGTAGAACTTCTTCAGCCTTAGACCCAGCCCCTTTGTCTATGTTTGAAAACTTAATTTCCTACAAGACGGAGTACATTTTAGATGAAGATGGTAATTTGATGCGATTCAAGGTTAATGAAAATGGGGAGTTTGAGACTAAATCTGGAAATTTCGTGACTTCAGGTTCTAGTGTTCATAAAAGTAAGCTAATAGAGGATACGTCAGGAAAGTACTATAGGAACTGGAGAAAGCATATTACTAAAATCGATGATATTTGGAATGAAATTATCAAAGTAACAAGACTTCCTGGGGTTACCACTTCTCCAAAACTTCAACCTATTGAAACCAGAATGGTAATGCTTCAAACGGGTATGCGTGGTCCATTAGGTATTAAGGTAAAAGGTCAGGATCTTGATGAGGTAGAAAAATTTGGATTGGAGCTGGAAAAAGTTTTGAAATCAACGAAAGGAATCTTGTCCGAATCTGTATTTGCAGAAAGAACAATAGGTAAACCTTACCTGTTATTTGATATCGATAGAAGTAAAATATCTAGATATGGTTTATCCGTCGAACAAGTGCAAAGTGCTATAGAAATTGGAGTTGGCGGAAAAGTAATTTCAGAGGCGATAGAACAAAGGGAACGGTTTGGAATTCGAGTAAGATACCCTCGAGAGTTAAGAAGCTCTCCAGAAGATTTGGCATTTATATATATCGATTTGCCTAACGGAACATCACTGCCAATAGAAGAGTTTGTAAGTATTCGGTATGAAAAAGGTCCTCAAAGTATAAAAAGTGAGGATGGGTTTTTAGTAACTAATGTCATTTTCGACAAAGAAGATGATATATCAGAAGTATCTGCAGTTGCGAACGCAAAATTTGAAATAGAAAAGAAACTTAAAACAAACGAACTCAAAGTTCCTGATGGTCTGAGCTTTGAGTTTAGCGGAACTTATAAGGAGCACTTACTTTCTGCCCAAACATTAGCCTTTATAATTCCAATTTGTCTTATTCTTATTTTGATCATACTTTATTTACAGTTTAAATCCGTCTTAACATCACTCATAGTTTTTTCAGGAATCGCAGTTGCCTTTGCTGGTGGGTTTATTTTAATTTGGCTCTATGGTCAGTCTTGGTTTCTAAATTTCTCGATGAGTGAGATTAATTTTCGAGAGGTGTTTCATATGGGCACAATTAATCTCAGTGTTGCGGTTTGGGTAGGTTTCATTGTGCTTTTTGGTATAGCGACGGATGATGGTGTGATTATGGCTACTTATTTAAATCAGTCTTTTAGCCAAAAACCTACAAAAGGAATAGAAGATATTAGAATAAACGTGATCGCTGCGGGTAAAAAAAGATTACTCCCTTGTTTGATGACAACAGCTACCACAATTTTAGCTTTACTACCAGTTCTAACAGCTTCGGGCAAAGGGGCTAGTATAATGGTGCCAATGGCCATACCGTGTTTAGGGGGTATGTTTATGGCGGTAATTACCTTATTTGTTGTTCCGTTACTGTATTGTTGGAGAAAGGAATTAATTTTTAATAAGAATATTGCAAAATAGGATGTTACGAAAAATTGGAGTTTACGGTTTCTTTTTAGTGTTTGGTTTAATTCTAGGTTATCTAATTTTTAACACATCAGAACGAAACACTAAGGACGAAAATCAAGTTACTACATATCCAGAGGGCAGATGGACCTGTTCAATGCACCCTAAGGTAAATGGGGAACATGATGGTGCCTGTCCTTTGTGTGCAATGGATTTGGTATACGTTGCAACAGCAGAGAAAAAGGATATGATTCTGTCGGAATCACAGTTTGAAATGACAGAGGATGCTCTTGCTTTAGCGAATGTTGAAACATTCGTTGTTGACTCAAATGTTGTTGATAGAGAGGTCATTAAATTGTCAGGAAAGATCAGTACAAATCAAAAGACAGATGCAGTTCAAACAAGTATTTTCAATGGGAGAATAGAAAAATTATATACTAATTTCGTCGGTAAGAAAGTGTATAAAGGTCAAGAGATAGGACTTATCTACTCACCCGAATTATATTTAGCGCAAGATAAACTATTAGGTTCAATTTCGTACCGTGAAACGCATAAGAGTCTTTATGACGCCGCAAGAAATACATCAGGTTTATGGAAGATGACAGATGCACAAATAGATACCATGCTAACTCAAGGAAAACCAATGGTTAATTTTCCTATTTATACGGATGTGTCGGGAACTATAACTGAGGTTTTAGCAAAGGAAGGAAGTTTTTATAAAGAGGGCGAACCGTTATTTCGAACCTCCGACTTAAGAGAAGTTTGGGCAGTCTTTGACGTTTATGAGAATCAACTAGACTTCTTGGAGAAAGGGAGTACATTACGAATTACTGTTAGAGATGGAGCCAAATCTGTAATTAGGGCGAAAATAGATTTTATTGAACCCATTATGGATGAAAATAAGCGCACGGTATCGGTACGTGCGGTATTGAGTAATAGGAAAGGAAATCTAAAACCAGGTATGTTTGCAGATGCCACGGTTGTTGATAACATTACTTCGAAAAGCAGTAGAATTAAAATACCAAGGTCTACCGTTTTATGGACGGGTAAAAGATCGTTGGTTTACTTACAACCTTATAAGAATAAACCAATTTTTGAAATGGTAGAAGTACAGTTAGGACGTAGATTGGGAGATTATTATGAAGTTATTGAAGGATTGTCTTATGGAGATGAAATAGTTGTGGAAGGCGCTTTTACTGTAGACGCGGCTGCTGAACTCAAAGGCAAACCGTCGATGATGTCAAGGCGAGATGACACTGATTACGATGATAATAATGAGGATGGTATTTTAGAAGATGTAGTTACTCCAATTGATATTGATCCAAAGATAAAGTGAGCTTTGAGTGAATACACTGGAGATAAGACTAGAGTAATTACAGAGCAATTCAGTTTAAATTTTGATACAAGAGTCCAAGAATTAAATCGTGATTATCGAGTAAATTGATTAAGGGTACATTTTGAAACCATTATGTATTTGATTAGGGTTTAGTTTTCTACTCAATTTTTAGTAACGCCGACTCAATATAATTTCTTTCGACTTCTCTGATTTTTAAATAACTACATTTTAACGAATTAAGGTGCAGAACGTCGATGAGCCCTTATAAAAAATGATGAAATCGTATTCCTTTGTTTGCAAAACCATAACCAAACCAAATGAGGACAAAATTACTCCTTGAAAAATCAAAAAAATATATCTTATTTTCCCTATCGCTCTTACTATTGAGTGCGATTCCTTTTTTCGCAGGTTCAGGATTAGACAACGCAAAACCAATGGGGAGCTATCTAAATAATAATTTTCCTGCAAGTTTGCCGCAGGGCTTGCCTTATGCACCGGTTTTTCCGAATTTAACATTTAACTCACCTCTAACATTTAATGAATTACCCAACGATAATAAAATTATTGTAGGTCAACGAGATGGTAAAATATTTTGGTTTGATAAAACTCCGAGCGTATCTACTAAGAACATCCTTTTAGATTTGTCTGAAAAAGTCGGAGTTGTTTGGGATGGTGGATTTTTAGGTTTAACACTGCACCCAGACTTTGGTACAGCCGGGAATAACTATTTTTATGTTTATTATACGACTGAAGACGAGAATAGTAATGATTTTCCGAATAACTATACGACACAAAGTTGCGACAGTGAAGAATATTGGGGTAATTTTTTAATACTTGCGAGGTATGAAATGAACCCGATTACCCTAGCCGTTCAAGAATCCTCAGAGCAAGTTCTTTTAAAATTAAGAATGTACGGAACCACACACAGAGGTGGTGGACTTCTATTTGGTGACGATGGTTTTTTGTATCTGACTACTGGCGATCAAACTGCATTTAAAAAATCACAAGATATTTTCAATAATCTTGATGGAGGTGTCTTGCGACTTGATGTTGATCAAGACGATACTAAGAGTCATCCACCAGTTCGTTCAATGCCTGATGATCATGGTTTTTCAGATGAAATAACGGGAAACGGGTATTGGATACCAAATGACAATCCTTTTTTGAGTCCTTCTGGCGAAAATTTTGAGGAGTATTATAGTATGGGGCATCGAAACCCGCACAGAATGACTAAGGATAGGGAGACCGGAGAGTTATATATAGGCGAGATCGGAGGTGGACGTCACGAAGAGATTAATATCGTTAAGAAGGGAGCAAACTTTGGTTGGCCATTGTACGAAGGTCTTTATTATAGTACGTTTTGTGTCGATAGTTTATACAATGATATGCCACATGAACGCCCGTTGGTTTCTTTTCCTAGAGCGGAAGCTAATGCAGTTATTGGCGGTTATGTTTATCGTGGAAACGAAGTTCCTGAATTACAAGGAAAATATATTTGTGCAGATTATGGAAATGGAGAAGAAATTTTTACTGTGAACATCAATACAGGTGCTTATGAGCAGTATGGGAATTTTACATCTACAAATATCATTTCGTTCGGAGAAGATAAAGAAGGAGAACTATATATATTGAAACAGGGTAATTCTTCGCTATTCAAAATAACTTCAAAAAATACTGGATTTGGAAGTACACCAATCCTACTTTCGGAAACTGGAGCGTTTTCAGATCTAAACAATTTAACTCCTACTGATGGTCTCGTACCTTACGATTTAATTGAGTCTTTTTGGTCAGATGGTGCTCTGAAAAAACGATGGATGGCCATACCAAATAATGGAGATGGCAGTCATGATACTGGTGCTGAGAAAATTAACTATTCGGAAGATGATGATTGGGATTTTCCTATCGGATCTGTTCTAGTGAAACATTTTGAGCTTCCGATCGATGAGAATAATCCTACTCTCACAAAAAGGTTAGAAACGCGTTTTTCAATCAAGGCAGATGATGGAAACTTCTATTTTGTTACTTATAAATGGAATGATCAACAAACAGATGCCGTATTACTTACAGGAGGATTAGAGGAGACTATAAATATAGCTAAGGCAGATGGAAGCACAGAGGTGCAAACTTGGACCTATCCCAGCAACATCGATTGTATTACTTGTCACAACCCTGCAACAGGGGGAACACTAGGTACTAGAGCCCGATATTTAAATAAAGACTATACGTACACAGAAACGGGCCGCACTGCTAATCAATTGGTAACCTTAAGCCATTTGGGGATACTGGATGAGGTTGTTACTGATGCGGATACAAATACAATTTTTACATCTAAATCTATGAATGACCCCAGCGCTAGTCTTGATGAAAAAGCCCGGTCTTATATGGATTTGAATTGTGCGTATTGTCATCAGCCTGGCACAGGAAATAGGGGAGATTTTGATTTAAGACTGAATCTTGATATTGTTCAAACCGGTTTGTTAACAGCATCTCCTTATTTACCTTTGGGAATACCAAATGAGAAAATTGTTGATGCAGGAAACCCAGAAACTTCGATTTTATATCATAGAGTGAATAGCATAGATCCTGCAATTAGAATGCCTCCTATTGCTAAAAATAAGGTTGACACACAAGCAGTTCAACTTATTGATGATTGGATTAGACAACTGAATCCTGAACCTTGCGCTGATCGCATCATCATGGAGACGTTTACCAATGTACCAGGAACTACCCTTGCAGAATTGAGAAGTAATTCCAATTTTCCAGATACTCCGAGTGCAATAGATGAATTGGACGAGTTTCGTATACCTATTAATGTTGCTGACGATTACGGAGTAAGGGTAAAAGGTCTTTTAAAAGCTCCTGAAACAGGTACATATTATTTTTGGGTAACAGGAGACGATAATGTAGAACTAAGTTTAAGTACTAGCAATGATGAAAATAATAAGGTGCGAATCGCTTATCACGATAATTGGTCTCGCGATGGAGAATGGAATAAATACGCCACTCAGAAATCGACTGGAATTGAGTTAGAAGCAGGCCAAAATTATTATATCGAAGCACTAATGAACGAGCGTGGGGGAGGTGATAATTTGTCTGTGGGATGGAGAAAGCCAAGTAATGGTGATGGCAGCATTCCTTTTCAAATCATTCCTTGTACTGCATTTGATTATTTTAATGGACCACCGATAATTCCAGTCACAGGCGTAACAGTTTCCCCTGATACATCGACTTTGATTGAAGGAGCTACCCAACAGTTGACTGCTACGGTTAGTCCAACAGATGCAGATGACACTTCTGTGGTTTGGTCATCTAGTGATACAAGTATTGCTACTGTAGAGACAGATGGATTGGTAACGGCAGTAGTAGCGGGAACAGCTACGATAACAGTAACAACAACCGATGGTAGTTTTGAAGCTACATCAATAATTACAGTAGAAGCGCCAGTTATAGCTGTCACAGGTGTAACAGTTTCCCCTGATACTTTGACTTTGATTGAAGGAGCTACCCAACAGTTGACTGCTACGGTTAGTCCAACAGATGCAGATGACACTTCTGTGGTTTGGTCATCTAGTGATACAACGGTAGCCACGGTTGACACAGATGGATTTGTTACGGCAGTAGCAGAAGGAAATACTACTATAACAGTAACCACAACTGATGGTGATTATACAGCAAGTTCAACTGTTATCGTAGAAGATGGTTGCGCTTTAACCAATGTAGCACTTGGTGGTACTGCTTCGCAATCGAGCACCTATGGTAGAGGAGACGCTGCTCTGGCTATT
>CALHCJ010000165.1 GCA_937936275.1 uncultured Flavobacteriaceae bacterium | reverse complement strand
GTAGTTTGTTTCAACACATCGATCCTGTTACAACTCGCGCTGAAGCGCTTCGCGTGGAAGAACAATTGGCTTTGGAGTTGCGTCGTCAGGGCTATGCAGTTTGGTTCAATTAGGATGATTCTCATGCTTTTCTTAGGTGCCCCTCCGTTCATTACCTTTTAAAATAGAATACCGCAGCATGTAAAATGGGTATTGCAGCAAAAAAATAATTCAAATACATAAAATATATTTATATTAATTATATAAAATATAAATAAAATTATATGAATTAAATTCTAGACCTTTACAAAAACAAAAACGTAATCATATGGAAAACGAGCTGTTAGTAAAGCAAAGAAAAACTCAAAACACTTCGAAAGCTGTAAAGATAGCGATAGCAGAAGGAGATGGTATCGGACCAGAAATCATGAAAGCCACCTTAAAAGTCTTACATGCCGCAGGGGCGAATATTGAAACCGAAGCTATGGCCATTGGAGAACAAGTGTACCTCGCTGGTAATTCTTCTGGAATTGAAAAAAGTGCATGGGATACTATAGATAGCACTAAAATCATTCTTAAAGCTCCGATCACAACACCCCAAGGAAAGGGCTATAAAAGTCTGAATGTAACTTTGAGAAAATCACTAGGTTTATTTGCTAACATACGCCCTGTCACTGCCCTGCATCCTTACGTGAAAACAAATTTTCCAAATATGGATGTGGTGATTATTCGCGAAAATGAAGAAGATTTATATGCGGGTATTGAGCACCAACAAACAGAAGATGTAGTACAATGTTTGAAACTGATCACTAGACCCGGATGTGAAAAAATTGTACGTTACGCTTTTGAATACGCCAAGGCATACGGAAGAAAGAAAGTGACTTGCATGGTAAAAGACAACATCATGAAGTTAACCGATGGCTTGTTCCATAATGTGTTCAAAGAAATCGCACTAGAATACCCTGAAATTAAAAGTGAATCTCAGATTATAGATATCGGATCAGCAAAACTTGCTGCAAATCCTGAAAATTATGATGTTATTGTAACCTCTAACCTTTATGGTGATATTATTTCAGATATCGCTGCCGAAATAGGCGGATCGGTTGGTATGGCAGGATCATCAAATATTGGACGAAATGTGGCCATGTTTGAAGCCATTCACGGTTCTGCTCCCGATATCGCTGGACAAAAAATCGCTAACCCTTCTGGTTTATTGAATGCTGCGGTAATGATGCTTGCCCATATTGGACAGGCAAAAGTTGCTGATAAGGTTAAAAATGCTTGGCTATCTACTTTAGAAGACGGCTATCATACAGCTGACATTTACCAGAAGGAGATTAGCGTCAAAAAAGTGAATACCGATGAGTTTGCAGAGCAGATCATAGCACGTTTAGGAATTCAACCAAAAAACTTGAACTTAAGCACATTAAGCAAAGGTTCTGGAACCATACACATTCCTGAATACAGCAGGAAGCTTCGTAAAAAAGAACTTGTTGGTGTTGATGTTTTTATTGATTGGCAAGGGGCCGACCCTAAAATCATTGGTACGAAGTTATCAGAGGTGAACGCCCATAATCTAAAACTAAAAATGATCACCAATCGTGGAGTGAAGGTCTTTCCAAATGGATTGAAGGAAACGTATTGTACCGATCATTGGAGGTGTCGATTTGTTGCTTTAGATGCGAAAATAAAATCGGAAACACCTATTTACGAACCTATTGAATTTGAGCATGTAGTTGCGCTTTTATCAAAGTTGAATCAAAAAGGTTTCGATGTAATCAAAACAGAAAACCTCTATGAATTTGATGGCAAGAGAGCATTCTCTTTAGGTCAAGGTGAATAAAAACATCTATATCATACTTTAAAAAGTGGTCTCTAGTTCTTATTTAAGCTAGAGACCACTTTTATTTTATACAATTTGGATTCAATAGATTTTTAGTGTTCTAACAACGCTGGCAAAATATAGTTGATCATCATCGTATCTACCTGCGCATGAGCCCAAGGCAAACCAAAAGCTTGCGCTGTAATGACAATGACGTAAGGAATATCTTTGAAAATAAATATTTTATTTCCACCATAACCTGTACTAAATGAAACTTCATAGTCTTTTCCGTGTACGGTATAGATTCGATTCCAAAACAAATAACCATAAAAGCTAGAATCATTATAGGGTTGCTTTACCTGTTTGGTAAAACTTTTTTCCACCCATGTTTCGGATACCAACTGTTGGTTGTTCCATTTTCCATTGTTCTTGTATAGTTGCCCGAATTTTGCATAATCTAAAGAGCGTAATTGCAATCCTCCTGCAGTATTTCCAACATTTGTTGGCGTATACTGCCATTTATATTTCTCAATTCCTAAGGGGGCAAAGAGCTTTCTATCACTATAAGCTACTAAGCCATCTGGAACAGATTGATGAATGACATCACCAAGCACAACTACCCCTGCCGTAAAATAAGCATAGTCTTTTCCTATTTCCTTTTTTGAATCCATGGGAAGATCTAGGGCAAACTTTACCCAGTCATCTGTTGGATACATATTTTCTTCATTTCCTGGAGAATCGTAATTGTCATCATCACCATCAAAACCTGAACTCATAGTCAAAAGTGACTTCAAGGTTACTTTAGATTTTGCCTTGCTATAATGATCAAAAGATTCTAAATTATAAAATTCACTTAAAAGCAGGTTTTCATTTTTGATATAGCCCTCATCGATCGCGATACCCATCATAGTAGATGCAAACGATTTTCCAACCGAACGGGTATTGTGTAGTGAATCTCTAGTGGCACCATTAAAGTATTCCTCTAAGAGTAATTCGCCATCTTTAATTACTACCAGACTGGTAATGGCTTCAAATCTATTTTGTGCGATTTTTTTATTTAAGCTTTTGATTTTAGTGGTATCATAACTTGCTTTAGACAGTGGCCACCCGCTATTTGGTAAAATAGCCTGAATTGAGATTTCGTTCTGTGGAACTGATGTTTCAGTAATCTTTACCTGAATCTCGCCTTGTGCTAAAAGGCTTCCCACTTTTAATTCTGAGGATTGTACATACGGTCTTACTTCAATTTTCAAAGTATGCTCTCCCGCTGATAATTTATCTTGTCCGCCTGACATTTTCATAAATCGCAACCACATATACCATCCCCAATAGTCAATTCGCTCTGGATGCATTAGTGGAATTCGATGACGCAATTGCTTTGTTTTAGATTCCTGCGTACCAGCACCTGATTGTAGATTTTGTGTAAAGGCCAAAGTATTGTCCACATAAATTTTAAATTGAAAATTTCCACTATTTAACAGTTCTTCATGAGACCACGAAGGCTCTAATTTTTTCAAATCATTTACAAGTGGTTCAGTGAGATCAAATTGAATACTCAAGTTTTCATCACTAGGCATTTGAAGTTGAGAGGTGAAGGTTACCTCTTTTTCCGTATCAAAAAAGTCTTGTGTAGAAAACTGAATCTGGTGAATTGCATCGGATTGTTGTGCACTTAATTTAGTTTCATTTTTGCATGACAGGATTAAGACATAACTAAGGGCTACAAAATGTTTAAAAGTAAATTTCATTGAGATATGTTTTTGATTGATGTACCTGAACAAATCTAGAAAGAAACGATATTCAAAACGTACCAAAATGTAATCTGGCACTAATTTCATTCAAAATAACCTGATCTACTTGGTAAGTGATTTTTTGTATTCAAAGGGCGTAACCCCCATTATCTCTTTAAAAACACGATTAAAGGTGGTCTTTGAATTAAAACCACATTCAAAAGAAATACCTAAAAGAGTGATGTGATCGTACTCAGGATTTTCCAAACGTGATACCACAGCTTTAGTGCGGTATTCATTTACGAAGTCTGAAAAACTATTTCCGATGCCCTCATTTATTATTTTGGAAAGCTTATTCGGATGTATTTCTAAACTCTCTGCCAAAGTAGCTAAAGTAAGTTCTGGATTTAAATAAAATAGATTCTGCTCCATTTGCTGTACCAGCCATTTGGCTTTTGCCATAATCTCATCTGTTGGAGTTTGTTTTTCACCTTCTGGTTTTGGTTTTGATTTTGGCGCTAATAGAACGACCTCAGGTTTTAAATAAGCTTCAGCGCTAATCCATATCGTAATAAATGACATGAGAAGATACAAGGGATAGTAATCTTGAATACCAAGCGTATAATTGAAAACAAAATAATCAACCAAGGTATACGGAATCCACAAAAACCAAAAAATCGCGAATATAAATAACAAGCGATACAGCCAAGCCAAACTATAAGCAGCACTATTACTGTAATTATTCTTTAGCCATACATGGTACTTCTTTATTTCTTTTAAGGCAAAGTAACTATAACCTATAACGGAGCAAATTGCAAGGAGTTGAAGGATAGGAATAAAATTAGAGAATGCACCTGTAGATGTTGCCAATATACCTTTGTCAACCGCCTCAACTGAAATAATTACGTGTATCAATAATTCTAGTAGCACCGGCATAAAATGAACAATATCTTTTTTTACGAAGCAGAAATTGACATCTGCGATACTTTTAGTGTAGAAATATAATAAAGGCCCTAAGGCTAGTGAAAAATTTAAAGGAATTAGGTAAAAGTATTTAGCGTATCGAAAGAAATCTAAATCATGACTTAATACCCATATATTCCAAAACACAATCACCAGAGATGCTAAGCCTAAAAAACGATTAGCGGTTTGATTAATTCGTTTTGAAAAAATTAATAATAAACTGAAAGTCAACCCAATAAAGACAGAAGCTAATATGAGAAGATTATAAAGATTTATTTTAAAGTCCAACTAATGAATTGAATTTGATGCAATCTAAAAGTAATAAATCCCCAATAGTTATGACCTAATATCACAACAATTGAGGATTTAAAATATGACAAAAGTTTATTTACTCAAATACATCTTTCGACGAGCGTACAAATTGTAAAAGTCATCGTCTTTCAGGCTATCAATAAATAGAATGCTTTCACCAGTACTTTTCATTTCTGGACCTAAATTTTTATTTACATTCGGAAACTTATTGAAAGAGAAAACGGGTTGCTTAATCGCAAAGCCTTCCAATTCAGGTTTGAAATCAAAATCTTTGACCTTCTTCTCGCCTAACATCACTTTCGTTGCATAATTCACGTAAGGTTCTTTGTAGGCTTTAGCAATAAAAGGTACAGTACGAGAGGCTCTTGGGTTTGCCTCAATTATATATACTTTATCATCCTTAATCGCGAACTGAATGTTGATCAAGCCAACCGTATTAAGCGCTAGGGCAATCTTCTTGGTGTGATCTTTGATTTGTTGCATTACAAATTCCCCTAAATTGAAAGGAGGTAGAGTCGCATTTGAATCTCCAGAGTGAATTCCGCAAGGTTCAATATGCTCCATGATTCCGATGATATATACATCTTTTCCATCACAGATGGCATCTGCTTCGGCTTCAATCGCCCCATCTAAATAATGATCTAAGAGCAATTTGTTATTTGGAATCTTACGTAGCAAATCAACCACATGCTCCTCTAATTCTTCCTTGTTAATAACAATTTTCATTCCTTGTCCACCTAGTACATAAGATGGTCTTACCAATAACGGAAAGTCTAACTGATCAGCCAATTCTAAGGCTTCGTCTGCGGTTTCCGCCACACCAAATTCTGGAAAAGGAATATCATTTTCTTTCAACATCTCAGAGAAACTACCCCGATCTTCTGCCAAATCTAGCGCTTCAAAGCTGGTTCCGATAATCTTTATACCGTACTTCGAAAGTTTTTCAGCTAATTTTAAAGCGGTCTGTCCACCTAACTGTACAATAACACCTTCTGGTTTTTCATGACGAATGATATCGTATATATGTTCCCAAAAAACCGGTTCAAAATAAAGTTTATCTGCTGTATCGAAATCAGTAGAAACTGTTTCAGGGTTACAGTTAATCATGATGGTTTCATAACCACATTCCGCCGCAGCCAATACCCCATGTACACAGCAGTAATCGAATTCAATACCCTGTCCGATTCGGTTCGGGCCCGAACCTAGTACCACAATCTTTTTCTTGTCTGTAACGACGCTATCATTCGCGACATAACGTTCTCCATCAGCCGTTTCAACTTCTGCTTCAAAAGTAGAGTAATAATACGGTGTCATCGCCTTAAACTCGGCAGCGCAAGTATCCACAAGCTTATACACTCGATTTATATTCAGTTCCGTTCGCTTATTGTATACTTCACTCTCATAACAGTCAAGCATATGAGCGATTTGTCGATCAGCAAAACCTTTTTGCTTTGCTTCCAATAACAAATCTTTAGACAAACTGGCAACGGTATATTTTGAAATTTCCTTTTCCAATTGATAAAGCTCTTCGTATTGTTTCAAGAACCACATATCAATCTTAGTAATCTCATGAATTCTACTTAAAGGAATTCCCATTTGAATAGCATCATAAATCACAAAAACACGATCCCAACTAGGGATGGTCAGTTTGCTAATAATCTGTTCGTAATTTTTATATCCTTTTCCATCGGCTCCTAGTCCGTTACGCTTAATTTCAAGGGATTGCGTCGCTTTATGAAGTGCTTCTTGAAATGATCTACCAATACCCATTACTTCACCAACAGCCTTCATTTGAAGACCTAAAGTACGATCAGAGCCTTCGAATTTATCGAAATTCCATCTTGGTATTTTAACAAT
This sequence comes from uncultured Flavobacteriaceae bacterium, assembly GCA_937936275.1. GTDB lineage: Bacteria > Bacteroidota > Bacteroidia > Flavobacteriales > Flavobacteriaceae > Maribacter_C. The sequence continues at coordinate 19,038 of CALHCJ010000165.1, read as the reverse complement.
CACATAATCTAAGGTCGGCTCAAATAGCGCCGATGTAGATTTCGTAATTTGGTTATCAAGCTCATCTAGCGAATACCCAATGGCAAGTTTTGTTGCAACTTTAGCAATAGGATATCCCGTCGCTTTAGAGGCCAAAGCAGAAGAACGAGAAACACGTGGGTTAATTTCAATCGCAATAATATCTTCATTCTCATCAGGACTCACCGCAAACTGCACATTACATCCGCCTTCAAAATCACCAATGCTTCGCATCATATGAATGGCCATATCTCGCATTCTTTGATACGTTTTATAAGAAAGTGTCATCGCTGGAGCTACCGTGATAGAATCTCCAGTATGAATTCCCATCGGGTCCATATTCTCGATCGCACAAATAATAACAACATTATCGTTACAATCACGTAACAGCTCTAACTCATATTCCTTCCAGCCCATCATAGCCTTATCAATCATGACCTCATGAATGGGAGAAATTTCTAAACCACGACTTAAGAGTTCATCAAAATCTTTGGGATCATAAACGATCGAAGCACCTGCACCACCAAGGGTGTATGAAGCTCTAATTACTAAGGGAAAACCAAACTCTTGAGCAATTTCTTTTCCTTTTAAGAAAGAAGTAGCCGTTGCTTGTGGAGCCATGCCAACCCCAATTTTAAGCATCAATTCTCGAAACTTTTCTCTATCCTCGGTAACGTTAATTGCATCAATATCAACACCTATCATATCGACATCAAAATCTTTCCAAATTCCTTTCTCATCTGCTTCAATACATAAATTTAAAGCAGTTTGACCACCCATCGTTGGCAATACCGCATCAATCTGAGGATGCTCTTTTAATATTTCTATGATCGACTTTGTTGTCAAAGGTTTCAAATATACATGATCGGCCATTGAAGGGTCAGTCATGATTGTTGCAGGATTGCTGTTGATCAAAATAGTTTCGATACCATCTTCGCGAAGCGAACGCAAAGATTGTGATCCTGCATAATCAAATTCACAGGCTTGGCCAATTACAATTGGTCCTGAACCAATAATTAAAATGGATTTTAAGTCTTCTCTTTTTGGCATGTTCTTAGTACTGCTTTAAAAATTTAAAAATAGATGTTTAGGTGTAAATATGGCATAAAAAAAAGGTGCTACTTTCGAAAAAGTAACACCTTCTATATTTTAAAAATATACAATCATTTATTTTTTGTGTCTTTGCTCTGAAGATACAGTCAATTTTTTTCTTCCTTTAGCTCTTCTTCTCGCAAGAACCTTTCTACCGTTTACTGAAGCCATACGCTCTCTAAAACCGTGCTTGTTTCTCCTTTTCCTTTTTGAAGGTTGATATGTTCTCTTTTGACCTGGCATTGTTGTATCCTTTTCTTTGTTGACTGTCTCACAGAACGACCTGTAAAACTGGGCGCAAATATACGAAGAGTTTTTGCTTTGCCAAATACAATTGAAAAAAATAATTTTTAATGTCAGACCTCTCCCTAGCAATTCGTTTTTACTACTTTTGCCACAGTTTATTTTTTACTTTATACCAAGGTCATGAAATACGCATCAACACTGCTTTTATTTCTTATTTGTAATCTTACCGTTTGCTCGCAAACCATACTTAAATATGATTTGGAAGTGGGTGATATTTTTACCGTCGAACAAAATGCTGAACAAACTATCATACAGAATATTGATGGTGCCACGCATGAATTAAAGAATAAACTTAGTGGTACTTTAGAATTTGAAGTGGTCAAAGCAAATGAAGACAACTACGAAATTGATTTTTTATTTAAAGACCTAAATCTTTTAGTGAATTCAAGTATTCAAGGTGAATTGATGAATGTAAAAGCGAAAGAGGTAAACGAAAATGATATGCAATCTCAAATATTTAATAGTCTGTTGCATACACCTGTGCGCATAATTCTGTCATATACGGGTGATATTTTAGAAGTTACTGGCGGTGATAGTTTGGTGAATAAAATGGTAAACGCATCAGGACTTGAAGATGACTTTTCAAAAAATATGATGAAAAACGGGTTGCAAAAAGAATTTGGTTCTGAAGCACTTTCGAACAGTTACAAACAACTCACTTATTTTTACAGTGATAGTATTGTCAGTGTTGGTGATTCATGGAAAAATGAATATACTGGAAAATTAATTGCTAAGAATACTTGGACCTTAAGTGCAACCGGTCTCACTACTCTAATTAGCGGTAAAGCCGATGTTGTAATGAGCACTTCAGAATCTGGTACTGAAATGAATTTGAAAGGTTTTCAAAACACAAGAATAGAGGCAGACTCAAAAACAGGATTTATTAAAAAGATGACTGTAGAAGGAGAAGCCGAAGGCATATCAACAATGTCTCCTTTGGGTGTTCAGGAAATACCAACCACAATTACATCAACAATAACCTACACCTTAATCAAATAACAACATATGTTCAATAAAATATTCAAACTTATTATTGCTGGCTTACTAATAGCTTACGCTGGTTACCAATTTTGGGATGGAGAAATAGGAAATGGAATTTTCTTGATTTTACTCTCCCTTATCTTCATATTCTTGTATTTCAGAAATGAAATGATTTTGTTGGCTTTTCTTCGAATGCGTAAACAAGATTTGATTGGCACTCAAAAATGGCTCAACAAAATTAGTAACCCTGAAGCTGCCTTGACTACAAAACAACAGGGATATTACAATTATTTACACGGAATCATATTCTCTCAAACCAATCTTACACAAGCTGAAAAATATTTCAAAAAAGCACTCAAATTAGGACTAACTATGGATTATGACCTTGCCATGGCCAAATTAAGTCTTGCAGGCATCGCGATGCAAAAGCGTCGCAAACGTGAAGCCACTACCCTATTACAGGAAGCTAAAAAATTAGATAAAAATAAAATGCTCACCGATCAAATTAAAATGATGCAGCAGCAGATGAAAAAGATATAGTGTTCAGTAAAAATTAAAAAAGCATCCATTTTACTCGTGTAAAATAGATGCTTTTACTTTTTAAGCAGAACGCTTTCTGCTACTATCAAATGTCTTCTATTTCGTTTCCTTGTAAAAACCTTTATTTGGAATCTCTATCGTATACTTTTTACCAGATTGATTGTTTAAATGCGGTTCACGCAACCAAGGGTTGTGCCTTTTCAAAATCTTATAATTGATTTCATATTCGTTAGCAAAATCAGCAAAATTTGCAACCGGTTTCGTAACCTCTACTTGAAAAGTCGGTACAGCGTCATATAAATCTTCTTGCTCTACATCAAATCCGTATTTTTCAGGATGGCTCAAAATCTCTTTAATAGCCATAATACGAAAAACATATCTGCCAGTCTCTTGACCTAATAACAAATCATAGTAATCATTAACTTTTTGAATTCTCAGATATTTATCTACAGATCCGGTTCCTGTGTTGTAAGCCGCAGCGGCCAGCGTCCAATTTCCATATTTCTTTTTATATCTATTTAAATATCGACAAGCAACTTCTGTTGATTTTTCTAAATGATACCGCTCATCAACATTGGCATTAATCTCTAATCCGTATTCACGTCCAGTAGCTTTCATAATTTGCCAAAAGCCAGTAGCACCAGCATGTGAAACCACATTATCTAAACCACTTTCGGCAACTGCTAAATATTTGAAGTCATCAGGAATACCATTTTTAGCCAAAATAGGTTCAATCACAGGAAAAAACTTGTGCGCTCTTTTCATGAGTAACAGCGCATTTGACTGCCAGTACGTATTTACCAAAAATTCACGATCAACACGCTCCATGATTTCAGGATCATTTTGAGGAACCAGTTCGCCAGCAAAATTTAGATCTGCAGGAATATCAATCGCTGAAATTTTGTAACCCTCTGATACATTTTTTTGAACTGCTTCATTTGAATTTTTTGAACTTTGATTGTCTTCTTGCGTGCTTTGAACTGCAAAAATCAAAGTGCTAATTACAAAAAAGACACCTAAAATTTGCAGGATACTTTTTAAAAACTTCATGGTATTTGATTTATCTGGTTACTCAAAGGTATTGAACTCTTTTAAAAACTTGTCTTAAATAGAACTCATTTATTCTAAAATAATTGCAGGCAAATGTTCATTAAACCATTTCGCACGGTGAATGATCATAGTATGCGTTCCGTTTTTAACTGGAATACAGTTTTTAATATTGCCGATGGGAAAAACATTATCTTTTTCTCCGTGAATATGCACCAAACAATCAGGACAGTAGGTGGACTTCCAATTTACAATTTGATCAATAGCCCAATCTAAATAATATTTATCTCGAAGGGATAAATATTCTTCATACAATGCCAATCGTTTTGGTACCGTTTCACCAAATGCATATTTAGCTAACAGCTCTACATTATTAACTAACCCTGTAGGTAGCAATTTATGTATTTTGGTATACTTCGCGAATGCCATTCTTTTTGGTAATTCTGATTCGTGCTTCACACTTGAAACTACAAGAACCTTTTTGGTTTTTATATGCCTTGCCATTTCTTGCACCAACATACCACCGAAGGATACACCGACCAGAATTGGATTTTCATGTGTAATGTTTTTGCACATTTTTAGTGCATAATCTGAAATACTCATGTTTTTGTCTGGTACGAACCACTCTAGCAAATGCGGTTCGAATAGATCTTCAGGAAGCTTAATATGCTTAAAAATGGACGGATTAGCCGCCATTCCGGGCATAAAATATACATGTAGTTTTGCGGTGTCCATCAATGGCTGGCTTGCGTTTCTCTAGGATTTAAGCTTTTTTTTTACTACTTTTACATCCTGCTTTTTAAAAGCCCTAACATTCTTTTAACAAAAGTATACAAAATTACGATTCGAGAACGTCGTAATTTTTTTGTCTAGAGACCAACTTTAAAATCAAACTATATGAATGCAGTAGAAATTAAAGACAACAGTTTTTTGAGACAATTTGAAACTAGTGTTGAAGGACAATTAGCTAAAATTGAGTATTCTTCTCAAGAGCGAAAAGTCTTCTTAACAAAGCTGGTAATTCCTGATGGCATTACTAAAAATGATTTCAAAGAGGATTTTATCAAATCCGTCTTACATCACATTCAAGAACAGAATCTTAGAGTTGTGCCTACCAGTCCGCAAATTGCAGGATTTCTAAGAAAAAACAGACAGTACAAAGAAATGTTACCCGTTGGAATTCGTATCTAATTTGTAACTTCTTTAAAAATTAAAACCTCCTTTTTGGAGGTTTTTTTATGTCAAATTTCTACAGTATTCAAAGCAAACGTAAACCGCACCAAACCATCTTCGTCAATTTCAGTTAACTTAATTTGATGAATCGTATTGACTAATTCAGGATTCCAAGGAAATTTCACTTTTACGTAATTCTCTGTGAATCCATGAATGTATCCTTCTTTGTTCTCGCCTTCGAATAAAACATTTCTAATTGAACCCAATTGACTTTCATAAAACGCTCTTCTTTTTTTCACCGAAAGTCCACGAAGCATCTTGCTACGCTTACTACGAACATTTTTCGGTACTACCCCATTCATTTCAGCCGCAGCAGTGTTGTCTCGCTCAGAGTAGGTAAAAACATGCAAATACGAAATATCAAGCGCATTCAAAAAGTGATAGGTTTCCAAAAAATGTTCTTCGGTTTCCCCCGGAAATCCAACGATCACATCTACTCCAATACAAGCATGTGGCATTGCACTTTTAATCTGCGCTACGCGATCAATATAAAGGTCACTCATATAACGTCTCCGCATCATTTTTAAAATAGTATCGCTACCACTTTGTAAAGGAATATGAAAATGAGGTACAAAAGCATTACTTTGAGCAACAAAATCAATAGTTTCGTTTTTCAAAAGATTCGGTTCTATAGAAGATATACGCAGTCGATGCACTCCATCAATTTGATCTAATGCTTTCACTAAATCTAAGAACGTATGTTCATGTTTCTTGTTACCAAACTCTCCTTTACCATAATCTCCAATGTTCACTCCCGTTAATACAATTTCCTTGATACCTTGAGCGGCTATGTCACTAGCGTTTTTCAAAACGTTGTCAAGCGTATCACTTCTAGAAATTCCTCTAGCTAAGGGAATGGTGCAATAGGTACATTTGTAATCACAACCATCTTGAACCTTTAGAAACGCTCTCGTGCGATCACCAATAGCATAACTACCCACATAAAAATCGGCGTCTTGAATTTCACAGGAATGCACCTCTCCCATATCATTTTTAGAAAGATCATTGATGTAATCTGTGATTTTAAATTTTTCAGTTGCACCAAGTACCAAATCCACTCCATCGACAGCAGCAAGTTCTTCTGGTTTCAATTGTGCATAGCATCCGATAGCTGCAACAAACGCTCTAGGGTTGTTCTTCTGCGCTTGTTTAACAATGGTTTTAAAACGCTTATCTGCATTGTCGGTCACCGAACAGGTATTAATCACATACATATCGGCGTTTTCAGAAAAATCAACGCGCTCAAAGCCCTCATTAGTAAAGCCCCTGGCTATAGTAGAAGTCTCGGAAAAATTGAGTTTACAACCCAAGGTTTAAAATGCGACTTTCTTTTTCACGACTTTGCTGTTCTTAAAATTAGTAGTTTCTCCACTTTTTAGTCAACTCAAAAACATGTTCTAATATCTTGGCTTCTATTTCGTTAAACTCCACTCCCCTTCTAGCCATCATTACTTTGGCGACATCAAATGCCTTTCTAGGCAAATAACTAGAAAAGCCAGTTGCCCCGCCCCAGCTAAAACTAGGCACAAAATTACGAGGAAAACCTGGAACATAAATGTTACAGTTGACACCAATTACGGTTCCCGTATTGAACATGGTGTTTATAGCTGTTTTACTGTGGTCACCCATCATTAAACCACAAAATTGTAATCCGGTTTGGTCAAAACCTTCCGTAGCATAATTCCATATACGGACCTTAGCATAGTTGTTTTTTAAATTCGAATTATTGGAATCGGCACCTATATTACACCATTCACCTAATACTGCGTTTCCTAAATATCCCTCATGCCCCTTACTTGAATACCCAAAAATCACGGAATTACTGACTTCGCCACAAACCTTTGAATATGGCCCCACTGTAGTAGCACCATACATCTTGCCACCCATTTTTACCGTAGCATGTTCGCACAATGCAAAAGCACCTCGAATCATAGCACCCTCCCAAACTTGAGAATTTTTACCCAGATAAATAGGTCCGTCAGTGGCATTCAATATGCTAAACTCTACACTTGCCCCCTCTTCTAAAAAGATATTATCCCCATTAATAAGTCTATTTGTTTCGGAAATAGGTTGACTCTCCCGACCAGCTGTAATCAGATCAAAATCTGCTTGAATGGCTGCTCCATTTTTCGAAAAAATATCCCAGGTGTTTTCAATTCTCAAGACATCACCTTCATATGTAATTTGTTTAAACTCAGAAAAATCAATATCCTCTTGAGCACCTTTTGAATAAAAAGCAACCACATCCTCGCCATAAATAATTACCTCATTCTCTTTTAATGCTTGAATTAATTCAACCAATTTCGAGTTGGGCGTAAATGAAGCGTTAATCAAAATATTTAAATCCATCTCAACCATCGGAAATTTTTCAGATAAGTATTCTTCCGTAATTGTTGTCGTAGTGTACCCGAGATATTTCTCCCATTTCTCCCTAATGGTTAAAATTCCAATTCGGATGTCAGCAACGGGTCGTGTAAAAGTAAACGGAAGTAAGGCATCGCGAACGGGGCCATCAAAAAGAATATAGTTCATGAGATCAGTTTGAAGCAAAATTAACAAAAAACGCCTCCGATACTAAGTATCAGAGGCGTATGGTATATTTTATCTTTAAAAGTTGTCTATTCCTCTTCCGTTGAAGCTTTAGGCGCTGCTTTTGGAGCTTCTGGCTTCGCTTCTTCAACAACAGGAGCAGCTTTCTTTTTGAACTTATCGTACTTGCTTTTGAACTTGTCGATTCGACCAGCAGTATCTAAGAACTTTGCTTTACCTGTATAGAAAGGATGTGAAGTTCTTGAAATTTCTAATTTTACTAAAGGGTATTCAACACCATCAACTTCTAAAGTCTCTTTGGTATCAGCAGTAGATTTTGTTAAAAACACTTCATCATTTGACATGTCTTTAAAAGCTACTAATCTATAATTTTCAGGGTGTATGCCTTTTTTCATCTTTCTAAAATTTTACGCACCCATTCCGACAGGCACTCATTTTAAGGCTGCAAATTTAATTATTTTTATTTAATCTACAATCTAAATACACAAAAAGAAACCCAAAAAATTACTCCTACAGAATGTAACAAAATTACTATGTTCGCAACTAATGAAAAACAACCACTAAAACTATATATAAATGGAAGGAATTAAACCAAAAACGGGAAAATACGCACTGAACTACGGTATCTTATTAGGGGCTATATATTTAGTATTTAATCTCATGCTCTTTTTTATGGATATGCATTATAGCAGAGAAACATCAATCACCGTCGTTACTGTTTTACTGATGGTAGGTGTAATAGGTTGGGCAATCTTTAACTTCAGAAAACAAAACGAAGGATTATTAAGTATTAGTGAAGCTCTTAAAATAGGAGCTGGCACAGCACTAATCGCAGCAATCATTAGTATCATTTATACGGCTGTACTTTCTAACTTTCTTGATCCAGAATTCGCAACTAAGGTCGCTGAAATACAGCGGAATGTCGACCAAGCCGGTGGATATATGACCGATGATCAAATTCAGCAACGATATGATGGTACCGTGAATTATTTTTGGATGTCTTACCCTTTTATTGTATTACTATATGTTGTTTTCGGACTGGTTGTTGGACTTATCGGCGGATTAGTATTGCAAAAAAAGAAATCTACCTTTTAAGGCAAAATCGTACTTTTGAAAAGATAACCAGAAGTACACCATGAATTTATCAATAGTAATTCCTTTACTAAACGAAAAAGAGTCCCTAAAAGAACTTCATGATTGGATTGTATCTGTAATGCAATCCAATCATTTTTCATACGAGATTCTTTTTATCGATGATGGTAGTACCGATGCTTCTTGGAATATCATTTCGGAACTTTCCAAAGAAAATCCATCGGTAAAAGGAATTCGATTTCAACGTAATTTCGGAAAATCTCAAGCCTTACATGCAGGTTTTAAAGCCGTTCAAGGTGATGTTATTATTACTATGGACGCGGATTTACAAGATAATCCAGAAGAAATTCCTGAGCTGTATCGTATGATTCATGAAGAAGGCTACGAATTGGTTTCGGGTTGGAAAAAGAAAAGATATGATTCTGTACTCTTTAAAAATATGCCCTCTAAGCTATTTAATTGGGCTGCTCGGAAAACTTCTGGGGTAAAATTGCATGATTTTAATTGTGGACTCAAAGCTTATGCAAAAAAGGTAGTGAAAGGCATTGAGGTCTCTGGAGAGATGCACAGATATATACCAGTATTATCAAAAAATGCTGGATTTGCTAAGATTGGAGAAAAGGTAGTACAACACCAAGCCCGAAAATATGGAAGCACAAAATTTGGTATGGAACGATTTATAAATGGTTTTTTAGACTTAATCACAATTTGGTTTGTCTCTAAATTCGGAAAACGACCTATGCACCTTTTCGGAGCTTTAGGTGTGCTTATGTTTATCATTGGCTTTGGTTTTGCTCTTTATTTGGGTATCGACAAACTCTTTATCAATAAAGCAGGAAGACTCATCACCGATAGACCTCAATTTTTCATTGCACTGACCGCCATGCTTATCGGGTCGCAGTTATTTCTAGCAGGATTCTTGGGAGAAATGATCATTCGGTCTCGAAAAAATGAAACGCGCTATTCCATTTCCGAAGAAATAAATTTAGAAACTAAAGAGAAGCAATATTCTTTGTAAATTTATCGCCTTAAATACCACGCTATATGAATACAATTCTCGATACTGCCCAAGGATGGTTGTCCGACTTTTTTGATACAGATGTAAAATCAGAGGTCCAAAAACTTATTGATACCGATCCTGAAGAACTTAAAGACCGTTTTTATAAAAACATGGAATTTGGTACGGGGGGCATGCGAGGCATGATGGGCGTTGGTACCAATAGAATTAATAAATACACCCTAGGCAAAAGTACACAAGGGCTAAGTAATTATTTAAAACAATCTTATACTGGTGAAGATATACAAGTTGTAATTGCCTACGATTGTCGTCACAATAGTGATACCTTGGCGCGAACGGTTGCCGAAGTATTCTCCGCAAACGGAATCAAAGTATTTCTTTTCTCAGAATTGAGAACAACTCCAGAATTATCTTTCGCAGTACGACATCTAAAATGTCACGCAGGTATTGTACTGACTGCATCGCACAATCCGCCAGAATACAATGGATATAAAGTATATTGGACGGATGGCGGACAGATTGTACCACCACAAGATGGTGCTATTATTGCTGAGATTAACTCCTTATCTTTCGAGGATATCAATTTTTCAGCAGATGATAGTCTGATCGAAATTATTGACAAAGAAGTAGATGAGGCTTTTATTACGGAATCTGTTGCGAACGGAAATTTTAATGCCGCAGGTAAAGATGATTTTAAAATTGTTTTCACTTCACTTCATGGAACATCAATTACAGCTATTCCTGAGGTTTTAAAGCGCGCTGGTTATAAAAATGTAACGATCATTGAAGAACAGGCAAAACCTGATGGTGCGTTTCCAACGGTAAAATCTCCGAATCCTGAGGAATCTGAGGCTTTATCAATGGCCGTTGCGAAAGCTGAAGAAATAGGTGCGGATATGGTCGTCGGTACTGATCCAGATAGTGATCGACTCGGCATCGCGGTGCGTAACTTAGAAGGAAAAATGGAAATTGTCAATGGTAATCAAGCCATGGTTTTGATGACAAAATTCCTTTTAGAGAAACAAAAAGAAAAAGGCTTTAAGGGCAACGAATTCATTGCAACGACTATAGTTTCTACACCCATGATGGAAGCCATGGCAAAAGCATATGGCGTAGAATTTAAAACCGCATTGACAGGTTTCAAATGGATTGGTAAGATGATCAAAGATTTTCCACAGTCCAAGTTTGTAGGTGGTGGCGAGGAAAGCTTTGGTTATATGGTAGGTGACTTTGTTCGCGATAAAGATGCGGTAACCTCTACCCTGCTCGCTTGCGAAATAGCTGCTCAAGCAAAAGCAAATGGAAGTTCTTTTTTCGAAGACCTTATTGACTGTTATGTAGATTATGGTTTTTATAAAGAGCATTTGGTTTCATTAACAAAAAAAGGAATTAGCGGTGCTGAAGAAATTAAACAAATGCTCATTGATTTTAAAGAAAACCCTGTAGTGTCTGTTGCTGGCTCGAAGGTAAAATGGATTGAAGATTATAATACTTCTACGGCGAAAAACGTGATTACTGGGGAAGAAAAAGCAATAAATATTCCGAAATCAAATGTGTTGATTTATGAAACTGAAGACGGTACTCGTGTAGCAGCACGACCGAGTGGTACTGAACCCAAAGTTAAATTTTATATCAGCACCAACACCACACTAGCCCATGCCTCAGAATATAAAAAAGTGAATGCAGAGTTAGATGCTAAAATTGCAACCATTCTTTCGGAACTCCAACTGAGTTAATGGACTATTTTAAAAAGATTCTTCGCTTTGCGAAACCCTATCGGGGTTATGGTTATTGGAATATTTTTTTTAATATTCTCTACTCCATATTTAATGTGCTTTCCATTATTATTTTTATTCCAACCTTAGGTATTCTGTTTGGAACTCAAGAAAAGGTGATAGTTGCGCCTGAATATACTGGGCTTGGTAATTTGCAAGAATACGCTGAAGGATCACTCAACTATTTTCTCACCCAACAAGTCGCTAACGATGGTCCGTTGGCCGCTCTAGCTTTTATCTGTATTGCCAGTATCATTATCTTCTTTTTAAAAAACCTATTCAGATATGCTGCGATGTACGTTTTAGCACATTTGCGCACGGGAATGGTAAAAGATATTCAAGACAGTTTATATCAGAAAACCCTATCCTTACCACTTGCATATTTCACAGAGCAAAAAAAAGGAGATCTTTTGGCCCGAATGACCTCTGACGTAAAAGAAATTGAAGGTTCAATAATCAATTCATTAGAAGCGCTAGCCAGAGAACCGATTACCATTCTGATTGTGCTATTTTCAATGCTCGCAATTAGTCCACAATTAACGCTGTTTGTTTTTATCTTTTTACCTATTACTGGTTTTTTAATTTCAGTTGTAGGTAGAAAATTGAAAGCAAAGTCGCTAGAAGCCCAAAAAGAAACAGGCATTTTTCTCTCGTTTATTGAAGAAACCTTAGGAGGACTTAAAATTGTAAAAGGCTTTAATGCTGAAGAGAAGCTATCTAGAAAATTCACACAATCTACTTCTAAATTTAGGCGATTAATGACCGCTGTTCTGCAACGCAAAGGTCTGGCGTCACCTTTTAGTGAGTTTCTTGGTGTTGCAGTAGTCATTACAGTGTTATGGTATGGTGGAAGTTTAGTTTTAGGCAAAGAAAGTAGTCTGACTCCGCAGGAGTTTATGGGTTATATCGGATTGTTCTACACCATAATAAACCCTATTAAATCGATAACTACCGTGAACTACAGTATTATCAAGGGTAATGCTTCGGCCGAACGTGTCTTTGAAATCTTAGAAACTGAAAATCCTATTATTGAAAAAACAGATGCGATTATTAAAACAGACTTTGAAAATGATGTAAGCCTCGAAAATATTTCATTCAAATATGAAGATGAATACGTGCTAAAAAACTTTGACTTGAAAGTCCCACATGGGCACTCCGTTGCTCTTGTAGGTCAATCAGGTAGTGGTAAGAGTACTATTGCAAATTTGGTGACACGCTTTTATGATGTTACTGAAGGAGAAATAAAAATTGATGGCGTTAACATTAAGGAGCTTACGAAAAAGTCACTTCGCAATTTAATGGGTCTGGTGACTCAAGATTCTATTTTGTTCAATGATACGGTAAAGAACAATATTGGCCTAGGCAAGGAAAACGCGACGGATGAAGAAATCATTGAAGCTGCTAAAATTGCAAATGCGCATGAGTTTATTACAGAACTGCCTGATGGCTATGAGACCAATATTGGTGATAGTGGTAACAAATTAAGTGGTGGCCAAAAACAACGCTTATCTATTGCTCGGGCCGTTTTAAAGAATCCGCCTATCATGATCTTAGATGAGGCTACTTCTGCACTCGATACGGAGAGTGAACGCTTAGTGCAGGATGCTTTAGAAAAAATGATGCGGAATCGTACTTCCATTGTGATTGCTCACCGGTTGTCGACAATTCAAAGTGCGAACATGATCGTAGTTCTGCACAAAGGAGAGATTGTGGAACAAGGTTCTCATGATGAGCTTTTGGCTAAAAAAGGTTCATATCATAAGCTGGTAGAGATGCAATCTTTAGGTTAAATACAAGGTAAGAGATACGACCTACGAAGTTTCCATTCCTAAACTATTTTTATCAAAAAAACTTAAAAGTAGAAGGAAACGCACTTGCAAAGGTATCTTCTGACTCATTTATTTTGTATTTCGAACTTCGTCTTTCGAACCTATCAAATTAAACCTTTCCGTAACTTTAGAGTCCAATAGCAGAACCCAAACTAATAACTATTGATAGCTGAAGCGGATTTAGTAAATCAATTAAAAGACTCGAATACTCAATCGAAGGCCTTTGAGGTATTAGTGAACACCTATAAACAAAGGCTCTATTGGCATATTCGCGGTATTGTACTGAATCATGATGATGCGGATGATGTGCTTCAAAATACATTTATTAAGATATACAAAAACATCATTGGCTTCAAAGGTGAAAGCAAATTATATTCCTGGATGTATCGTATAGCCACGAACGAAGCTCTGAGTTTTTTAAAGAAAAAATCAAAAAAGCAAGGCATTAGTAATGAAGAATTACAAAACCAAGCATTAGATAATTTGCAAGCAGATGTGTATTTTGAGGGCGATGAAATTCAATTAAAATTGCAGAAGGCAATTGCAACATTACCCGAGAAGCAAAAATTGATTTTCAATATGAAGTATTTTCAAGAGTTGAAATATGAGGAAATATCAGATATTCTGGAAACCTCGGTTGGGGGATTGAAAGCTTCGTATCATCTGGCGACCAAGAAAATCGAAGCTTATCTGAAAGATGATTAAACCTTTTAACATATTGATAGTCAAACTAAAGTAATGGAAGACTTGAACAAAAATAATCCGTTTAAAACACCTGAAGGTTACTTTGAGAACTTTACGGACGCACTCATGGATAAATTGAACGAAGAAAAGTTCAACTTGCCCAAAGATGATGGTTTTCTCGTTCCTGAGGATTATTTTGATGAATTACATAAGAATATTCAGGGAAAACTTAGTGAAGAAACCAAAGTTGTTCAATTACATCCGTATCGTAAATATTATCTCGCTGCAGCTTCAATAGCGGCTATTGCTGTAATTTTCTTAGGATTCAATTGGAACAATACAGGAGAAATTACTTTTGAAGACCTGGCAAATACCGACATTGAGAATTATTTTGAATCCAATGACTTAGGATTGACCACCTATGAGATTGCAGAAGTACTGCCTATAGATGAATTGGAAATCAACGATATATTGGAAAATCAATTCGATGAAGAAAACGTAATCGATTATTTAAATGATAACGTAGATGATATCGAAGACCTAAACCTTGAAGATTATGAATAAGAAAATACTCATGCTGATAGCTTTTTTGACGTTTACGGCCAATTTTTATGGACAGCGAAAGCCCGACCGTGAAAAAATAAAATCATTGAAGGTAGCCTTCTTAACGGAACGATTGAGTTTGACCAGCCAAGAAGCTCAAGACTTTTGGCCGTTATACAATGAATATGAGAGCAAAAGAGAAGCGCTGAGAAAAAAAGAGAGAACCGAGATTAGAAGCAAAATAAAGAATGCTGACGGGCTTTCGGAAAAAGATGCGAGAAAACTGTTGGAACAATACATCAGTTTCGAAGATGAAGAAGAAGTTTTGGACAAAACGTTTTTAAACGATGTCAGTAAAGTTATTTCGGCAAAAAAAACGCTCCTCCTTCTACGTGCCGAGGAAGAATTCAAAAGAAGATTAATTAAACAATATCGTGAGAGACGTCAAGGTGGGGGCGGATTTAGATAAGCGCTAAAATTCGATGAAACGCATAAAAAAGAGGCTTTTTAGCCTCTTTTTCAATTAAACTCTGCTCCAAATTCATAGTCAAAAAGGTATAACCCTTAAATTTTAAAACTATGAAAAATTTAAAATTAGTATTCGTTCTTATGTTGATGTTCGGAATCGTATCATCTACCAATGCTCAGCGAAAAGTCGTCAAAGTATACCCGAAACATGGTACGATTGTGACCAAGGTTCACAAACCAAAAATCGTTGTACATAATAAAGTAAACTTCCGTTTTGCTGATGGCGTTTGGTACAAGCCCAGAGGCAATAAATTTGTTGTTTGTGCTGCCCCTGTAGGAGTTCAAATAAGACATTTACCAAGAGGTAACAAAGTTGTGAAACTGAGAAATGGAAGAAAAGTCTACAAATACAAAGGTATTTGGTACAAGAAAAAAGGACGCGGTTATGTAGTTGTGAACGTTTAGCAAAATAGCAATCAAAAAAGGGAAAGTTAAATAGCTTTCCCTTCTTTATTTAAATGTCAATTTTGCAATGCGATTTTTACCAGCCGCATAGGCAATCGAATCATTCAAAAACCGAATTGTATAGAAGGGTTCATCAGAAAGCTGCTTCCAAGTTTTGCCCATATCACTTGAATACGATATTCCCGTAAAGCCCAGGGCCACAATCTCTTTACCTGCAGCGTTGGGTACAAATTGAACACAACTCTTGTATGCCGGCTCCATTCCGTCAGCGATAAGCTTCCAGGTCTTCCCTCCATCTATAGTGATGGCTTTGTTGGAGGTGTTTCCTTCCGGATGGGTATAATCCCCTCCTACGGCTATTCCTAAATATTCCGTCCAAAAGTCGATAGAATAAATACCCTCTGCCTCTTTTACATTTAAAATTGGAGTTTCAAATGCTTCCCAAGTATTTCCTTTATCCGAAGAAAATAAGATTCTTTTGGTAGTGGCTATCCATGTGTGATCACCAATAGTTTTAATATTAGTATCACTAGCTGCAAAAGCACCTTCACCTTCGATACCTTCTGGAAGTTGATCACAAGGCAATTTGCTCCAAGTATTCCCTCCATCTCTAGTAATGATGATTGAAAGACACCCGTTTACTGTATCTCCGACCGCGATACCCTCATCATCATTCCAAAAAGTCATTGCATCATAAAAAACACTTTCGCCTTCTTCCATATAGACCAAATCAAGCTTTCCTCCTTCTCCCGTTTTGTACAACAAGGCTGGACTTCCTACGGATAACATAAAGAAATCGGTACTGGTATGAGAAATAGCTCTAAATTCTGGAATGCTCGTATGGTATTTTTCAATACCCTCCATGATCTTGCCTGTGTGTAAGTCTATATTGCCAAAAGTTCCTTTATTCCCGGCATAACGCAACGTATTTCCAACAATATCAATTGCACGAATGCTCAGCGAGTCTTGATAAATCGGTTTAATTTCTACGGAAGTAAATGGAAGTTTGTTCTCCCTCTTGTTACAAGAGAATAACAAGATCAATATGATGAGTATAGCAAAATTACGCATCTTCAAATGTAGCATAAAAAACACTACCCCTCTTCTCTTAGGGTCTTTACATCAACTATTAATTGCGCCAAAGAGGCTTTATTGAGTCCATTATAAATACCCCGAATATGTTTATTCTTATCAATAAGCAGGAAGTTTTCAGTATGTAAAAAATCATTGATGTCTTTTGGAATTCCTAAGTCATTCTCAACAAAATATTGTTTTCTTCCAAGGTCATAAATTTCCATTTTATCGCCAGTAACCAAATGCCATTTGTCATCAATTATAACATGTCGATCAGCATATTCTCTTAAAACAGTCACTGAGTCTATGGAGGGTGTCACCGAATGCGACAACAACAATATATCAGCATCGTCTTTAAACTCTTCTTGTAGTTTTGACATATTCGCTGTCATTTTTAAACAGATGCCTGGACAACTGGTAAAGAAGAAATCAGTTATATAAAGTTTGTCTTCAAAAGTCTTTTGGGTAATCGTGTCTCCCGATTGATTTATGAACTTAAAATCAGGAATTTTATGAAATTGCTTTTCTTCAATACTATTGGGAGTTAACCAATGTGGTGTAAAATCAGAATCCTCATAGTATGGCAAATAATCTACCCTACTATCTTTTTCTGCTGCGATATGCTTTTTCTTTACTTCTTGTTTACAAGCCAAAAATAGTCCGCACATTAACAGAAAAAATAATTTAGTTCTATTCATTTCTAACAACAACTTCATCTTCTAATTGATAGCATAGATTCGCTTTTTTCATACCGAAAATACGCCCGTTTTTAGCTTCATAATTAGCATACAACAAACCATTTTTTCGAAATGCTTGTTGTATGCCTTCTTCTTTTCCCCTATTTAGGTTCAGCTTTTTGTATAGCTCACCAGTTGGATACCATTTCTTTTGCACCCCATGGGCCTTACCCGTATGGTAATTAAATTGCGCAATTAATACATGTGGTGTACGGGAGGACCATGTCTTCCTTTCTCCATGTAATTTCCCATTATGATAATTTGAGACAATTTTCAAATGTCCGTCAGGAAAATACTGCATAGCTTTCTTATGTTTTTTTCCGTTTAAGATTCCAAACTTTTCCCTCAAGGTACTATCTGAATAATAGTCAACGGCAAATCCGGAAAATGGCAAATCATTTAAAGTCCATCGTGATGTGCTGTTATCATATTTTAGTGCTGATTTTGAAATTATCGTTTCAGGAACTGCTAGTACATTCAAATCATCGGTGCTTTGAGATAATTCTCCTGTTTTTTCAGAACAAGCTAGAAATAACAAGCTTAAAATTAACAATGACCTAAAAAATATCTTCATTTTAGACTTTTAGTTTCGGTGATACTATTTCAAAAGAGATCATTACATAATGCTATTAGGCGTACCCTGCAAATCGACTGCAAAAAGGGCAATAATAGATCCTAAATAGAATTCGTTAATAATATGATAGTGATAAAATGCTTCACCATTACTGCTATGCTGTGTTACGGTCGTATGTGCTCCAGAAACATCCAAATCTGTTGGATAATCGCCTGTGGAATCACATTTTCTTCCATAAATCAAAAACCCGTCTGCCATTATACCCACCAATTCATCATCATCTTGAGAAAGCACGGTATTTTCTGGAACATCATATGATTCGATATGGTAATGATAACCACTGGGGCCATTATGTGCGCCAGCATAATCGAAGGTTTCAACAATTTGTTCTTCTATTGGCCGATTGGGACCTTCGGTATCGTTAAAAATAGGTACACCTGTGACAGAGATGCCGATAGGACCTAATCCTGTAGCTGTGCTTGTATCCGCTATTTCTGGAACGGTGGGAACGGTTAGGGTCAAGCTACGATCGCCACCAATACGACCTGGGGTCAAAGCAACTGCCACAACAGGTTCGATATATAGCGCTTCGGTCTCCTCCCAATAGGGAGAAGTGTGGTTGGGTAAACCGTTTGAATCAATAGTAATCTCATCGCCATCAAAAGAAACGGTAACCGCATCAGGATTAAATTCATCAAATGCCGATATAGGCGTTGCCGTAGCTTCGGGTGATTGATTTTCTACATCGTCATCGTTATTGTCATCGCTACAGGCATTAAATCCTACAAATGCGAAAATGGTTATGGAAAGAAGTGCGGATATACTCTTAAAACTGTTTTTCATGCTATTTAATTATTTTAGTATTAAATTTTTAGATGTGCTTTTTTGAAAAAACTTGTGCGCTATGCTGATCTTTTTTGAAAGAGCCTCGCAATTGCTTGCGAAGCCTTTCTCATCAATCAAAACCAACTTAAAAAATTATCAATCATTTAGGTAACTACTTACTGCCGTA
>CALHCJ010000164.1 GCA_937936275.1 uncultured Flavobacteriaceae bacterium | reverse complement strand
CTTAGGTAGTGCTGTATCAGGCATAACTATGGTGCTGCTCATTATCGCTGGGGCAGGTGCTTTGAAGCAAGTCTTAATCGATACTGGGGTGAGTGAATATATAGGTGAAATTCTAAATGGCTCTTCAATTTCTCCGCTTATACTTGCATGGTTAATTGCAACAATTATTCGTGTATGCGTAGGTTCGGCAACTGTTGCAGGTTTAACCGCTGCGGGTATTGTTTTACCGTTAATTGACGGTACATCAGTAAGTGCTGAACTTATGGTATTGGCTATAGGGTCAGGAAGTTTAATGCTCTCTCATGTAAATGATAGTGGGTTTTGGCTGTACAAAGAATACTTTAATCTTTCTATAAAAGACACGCTCAAATCTTGGACTGTAATGGAAACTACCGTTGGGGTTATGGGATTAATAGGTGTGTTGGTACTCGATATTTTTATTTAAAAAAATTATGATAACACCATCACAACGCATTCAACAATTAGGATTGGTATTACCTCCTGCACCACCTCCAGCAGGATTATATAAACCTGTATTAGTTGTGGACAATTTTCTCTATATTTCTGGCCAAGGTTGCCTACGAACAGATGGCACTTTAATTGAAGGGCGAGTTGGGCATAACTTAACTTTACAAGAAGGAAAAGAAGCCGCTCGACAAACCGCCCTTACCATGTTAGCCACAATCACTACGCATTTCGGAGATGTTGACCGCATCAAGCGATTAGTCAAAACATTGGGTATGGTCAATTGCACTCCAGATTTTAAAGATCACCCTTTGGTCATCAATGGTTATAGTGAATTAATGGCAGACGTTTTCGGACCAGAAAACGGCGTGGGTGTTAGAAGTGCCATTGGTATGATGCTTCCCGGGGGTATCGCTGTTGAAATTGAAGCGATGTTTGAACTTTATAAATAAGAACTATGGCTGAAAACAACTGGTTCGCCCTGAAAGATACTTCAGAGGTAAATTCACCTTCCCTTTTGATATATCCAGAACGGATAGAAGAAAATATTCGCACAATGATTTCTATCTCGGGTAGCGTATCAAATTTGAGACCCCATATTAAAACGCATAAAATGAAAGAAGTGGTGCAAATGCAACAACGCCACGGAATTCAAAAATTCAAATGCGCAACTATAGCTGAAGCGGAATTATTAGGTCAATGTGGGGCTAAAGATATTTTGTTGGCTATGCAACCCGTAGGTGCGAATATCAATCGTTTTTTTAAATTGACAGATGTCTTTACTCAATCTCATTTTTCAACTTTAGTTGATAATGAAGTTACCTTAACTCAAATTGGGACAAAAGCCAAAGAACAACACAAAATTGCTTCCCTCTATTTAGATATTAACTCAGGCATGAACCGAACAGGTTGTATTCCTGATGAAAAGGCCGTTGCTCTCTATATTTCTATGGAAAGTAATCCTAATATTCAGGCGATGGGTCTACATACCTATGATGGCCATATTCGAAATTCTGATATTAAAGAACGTACTGAGGTATGTGATGCCACTTTTCAACAAGTTCTAGACTTAAAAAGTAGTATTAAAAAAAATGGTGTTGTTGTTCCGGATATTATTGCTGGTGGGTCTCCCTCCTTTCCTATCCATGGAAAACGAACAGGAGTAGATGTCAGCCCAGGAACGACCTTACTTTGGGATGCTCGATACCAAGAACTTTTTCCTGACATGTCTTTTTTACTTGCGGCAGTTTTATTTATTCGTATTATTAGCAAGCCATCGGAAAATATACTATGTTTTGATTTAGGCCATAAATCTGTTGCTCCGGAAATGGACTTCCCAAGAGTAAAAATTCTAGGATTAGAAGATAGCGAACAGATCAGCCAAAGTGAAGAGCATTTGGTAGTTCAAACACAACGCGCTCATGAATTTGAGGTCGGAGACGGATGCTATGCGATACCATTTCATATTTGTCCAACGGTAGCTAAATATGAAGAAGTGTTAACCGTTTCAGACGGTGCGATAACCGGTTCTTGGAAAGTGACTGCGCGTAACCAAGTAATTTCTGTTTAATGTTCATTTTTGATGCTCATCTCGACCTCGCAATGAATGCCATGGAATGGAATCGTGATCTAAGATGGTCGGTCGCTGAAATTCGTGAAAGTGAAAAAGGCATGACTGACAAACCAGATCGCGGAAACAATACCGTTTCTTTTGATGCCATGCGCAATGGTAATGTGGGCTTATGTATGGCTACCCAGATCGCTCGGTATGTCAAAAAAGATAATCCGCTTCCAGGTTGGAAATCGCCTGAACAAGCTTGGGCACAAACGCAAGCCCAACTAGCTTGGTATAGCGCCATGGAGGACGCTGGAGAACTTGTTCAAATTAAAAACAAAGAACAACTCGAAACACATTTAACTCTTTGGGAAACTTTCGAAGAAAAAAAACCCATTGGTTATATTCTTAGTTTAGAAGGAGCAGATTCTATAGTAAGCATTGATCATTTACAACGAAGTTACGAGCAAGGACTAAGAGCAATAGGGCCAGCTCATTACGGACCAGGCACCTACGCATTTGGAACAGATTCTATTGGGGGAATTGGTACGAAAGGAAAAGAGCTTCTAAAAGAAATTGAACGCTTGAATCTAATTCTCGATGCCACGCATTTGTGTGATGAAAGCTTCTGGGAAACTATGGATAATTATCAAGGTCCGGTTTGGGCTAGTCATAATAATTGTAGAGCTTTAGTCAATCATAATCGCCAATTTTCCGATGAACAAATTCTAGAATTGATACAACGAAAAGCAGTAATTGGAGTAGCTTTAGATGCTTGGATGATGGTACCCAATTGGATCCGCGGAAAATCAACTCCTATATCTATGGATGTTTCTTTGAATCAAATGATCGACAATATCGATCATATTTGCCAATTAGCAGGCAACACCTTGCATGTTGGTATCGGTACAGATTTAGACGGTGGGTTTGGAACGGAACAGGGTCCGAAAGATTTAGATACTATTGCAGATTTGCAGAAAGTACCGCAACTTCTATCGGCTAGAGGATATCGTTCTGCGGATATTAAAAATATTATGAATTTAAATTTCATTCAGTTTTTAAGAAATACATGGCGATGAATCGAAGAGAATTTACAACAACTTCAATTTTAGGAATTTCTGGAAGCTTACTTTTTGGATGTTCTAATAACGAACGTTTTTCTTTTAAAAAAAATCAAGTTATCGCATGTCTGGGAGATAGTATTACATACGCTAACGGAAGTGGCTATGTCGATTTATTACAGAAAATTGCGAACGATAAAAGGCCTGATTTAAATCTTACTTTTTTGAATTTGGGTCGCAATAGTGAAACGGTAACAGGCTTAACGGAAGAAGGTCACCCCGAACCAAGACCCTATCTTTTTGAGCGTTTGGATTCGCTATTAGAAAATACTAAGGTTGATCTTATTATCTTTTGCTACGGTATTAATTGCGGTATTTATGGTAAACCTTCTCCTCAACTATTTGATAGTTTCCGAATTGGGGTATTGTCTTTTCTTGAAAAGGTAAAACAGAAAAACATTGCAGCAATTTTAATGACCCCACCCCCGCTGACGCTAGAAACAGCACCGATACCACTTGATGAAAGCAAGCCATTTTCTTGGAAAAACCCGTATTCTAAATATGATTTAGAGGTTCTTCAAGAGTTCAAAAGCATCGTCTTAAGTATCGATCATAAATCTGTTGTAGCCAAAATCGATATTCACTCCCCCCTATCCGAGCACCAAAAAGAGTGTTACGATTCAGATCCCATTCATCCCAATGAACAAGGGCATTTCCTAATTGCGGATACTCTAGCTAAAAGCTTAAATTTCGTTTAGCAATAACGTGAATACCTGTACGTTTCGTTAATTCGGTTCAAATCTAAATTTGATTAAATGGATGGGCTATGGACATGTACGTAAATATTACTCTTAATCAACCCGTAAGAGCTCCAATTTTACAAACTGTTGTTTCTGATTGTTTGTTTAAAGCGATGATTTCATCCATTTTAACAGCAATTTAGGCTCATCTGGCAAGGTAATTGTTATTTTTAATTCAATATTACGACTTTCGTAGTGCTATGAAAAATATATCAATCTTTATCATGCTTCTAATGGTGCCATTCTTTGGTTGGTGTCAGAGCGATTTACCTACCCAGAAGCCATTGAAAATTGAGCCAGTGAATAAGGTCGATGAAAAAGGAAAAACGGATAAAGGTACAGCACTTCGTATTCCTTCCATCATTAAAGAAGAACCGAAGATCAACTTCAAAGATTCCTTAACAGGGCGTAAACCAGTTAAAATGATAGACGATAGAGGTCTTGTTCAGGCTGGTACTGGTTTAAAGATAGACCCAAAGGTAGGTCCACGTACTGCCAAAGAGGGTTCTAGAGATCATTTTGGAGATCAAAGTTTAGGTTCTATTAAGAGCAATGGCAAATATGTTGGTATTGTAGCAAGAGATCACGAGTTTGTGGATGGCGATCGAGTTAAAATCTATTTGAATGAACAAGTAGTTGACCCCAATATGCTACTGACAGGTGCGTTCAAAGGAGTGAATGTAGACTTAGCTAAAGGCTTTAATCAAATACAATTTGAAGCACTCAACGAAGGTTCTTCATCTCCAAATACTGCTCAAATAGACGTGTATGATGACCAAGGACAACTTATTTATTCAAATAAGTGGTTATTATCTAGCGGGTCAAGAGCAACCTTGATTATTACCAAGGAATAATTATTTTCTCATGCCTGGTTTATAGGTCTCCTTTGCCCTTTTTAAAACATCCTCTTTGTAATAAGGTACCTTTTTCCATTTCACATCTGCATACATTTGTATTTGATCGTCGAAATGAGGAGATTCTGGGTCGCCGCTTTGGCCACCGGCTAAAATCGTTTTTGCTTTTACTTTATCTCCAAATTCAACAGCAGCAACAAAACTATTGCCTCTTGTTCCATATAATTTTTTCGCCTTTTCTGAAGTGTACCGCGCTCCGTATGCCGCTAGGGCTCCCCAACGTCCAGAGGCAAAACCAATGGGAATACTAGGTTTTGAATCATCAAAGGCTTGTCGAACATCTCCATTTAAACGTTGGTACCTATTTACTTCTCCCCAAGGCATTTTCCACGTTCCAAAATCTTCTGTTAGTTGATCCATTACAGCTTCAAATATTCGAAGTTTTTCTTCGTTCGGGGATGTACCTCCCCAAAATTTTACCCGATCCATAGGTATCATTCCTTTTGGATATTTACCCTCTTGATAATATCGAGTACCATAATAGTGCGCTAAGGTCATGGCAACAGATGCTTTAGATGTTTTAAAATCCCAGTCTGCCAAAACATCTATTGCTTCCTGCATTTTGGGGTTTCTATCATGATTTTCATAATATGCTTTTACTAAACCCGGAATTAAGGCTTCAAAGGCGGGCAAATAAGGATCATGAGCTAGGGTAATTAAACTGTCTAAAGTGTACTCTTTTTTCTCTTTTAATAATTCGATGGCATGTACCCCTCGAAAATTCTCACGATCAATAGACATATAGTTGGGATAGTTTTCTCTCTTGGGACTAAATTCTAAAGCGGCAGTATAGGGTGTAGAATTACAATTCTGCAACCACCCGTTTGCGGGATTTAGCAGGCCTATGTTTTCATCTACAGTATGCAAACCTTGCCAATCCGTTTTTGGGTTCCATCCTTCTACTGGTTTGGAATAGTCAAAAGACTCATCTCTTTTTGGGATAAAATTTCCATGGAAATACGCAATATTACCTTCAGCATCAGCATAAACCGTATTATTTGATGAGTTCGTTCGAATATCCATCATCTTACGAAAACCTTTATACCCATCTTGTTTCGTACGAATAAAGGATTGTTCTAAAGCTTTCACGGGTTCCCACATCATTGAAGATGCGGTCCAAATACCGTTATTACTATGGGTTACAGGTCCGTGATGCGTATGATAGGCTGGAAAGCTTTTTTCTTTCATAGCGCCATCTACACGATACTTCAAATTGATCTCTGAAACTTCAACCGGACGAAGCTCCTCGCCGTATTGATATAAATACTGGTCATCTACCTTAGAAACCTTTTCTAAAAACTCATCCATCACGTCAGTATATGTTGATGTATGCATCCAACCCGTTTTTTCGTTAAAGCCTTGATAGACAAAAAATTGGCCCCAGGTAACGGCTCCATAAGCGTTCAAACCTTCTTCACTTACTACGTGAACTTCACCTCGAAAATAAAATGAGGTATGTGGATTAATTAATAACATGGCATTCCCTGACTGCGTTAAATCTCCAGAAATTGCAATACCGTTTGAACCCTGAGGTTCTGCCATAGTTTCTTTTTTTTGTATTTCAATCAATTCAGATTCTGGCCAATCCATCCCACTTTCATAAAAGGCTTTAATTTTTTCTGTTCGTATACGCTCAATATCGCCTCCTATCGAGCCCTCACTAAAGTACATGGGCATCCAAGGTTCAAAATGGGTTAATAATTTGGGTTTTACTTCCGGGTGAGTTTCTAAATAATAATTAATTCCATCCGCAAAGGCATCGCAAAGTTTTTTCAACCAGTTAGGACTCTTCTCATAGTTAGCTCGAGCTTGCTCTTCGGTCATGAAAAGTTTCGCTCGTAAATCGCTATAAATAGCCTCTTCTCCTTCGACTTCAGCGAGCCGACCTGTGGCCCAAATATAATTTTGTTCTACACGATTAAAATCGTCTTCGCATTGTGCATACAATAGCCCGAAAACGGCATCTGCATCTGTTTTTCCATAAATGTGAGGCACTCCAAAGTCATCACGGATGATCGTAACTCGTTCTGCTTTTTCAGCCAAACTCAATCGACCCAAATCTTGATTGAACTTAGAATCTGTTTTGCATGCAATTATAGACAGGCCTAAAATTAGTAGTATGATTCTCATGGAGGTCAAATTAGAATAGATTTTGTGCTGTGTTAAATTACTGGACTTCAAATTGAAATACTAATTTTTACTTAAAAAAACCATCACATTCAAAGGGATGCCAAAATCAATACTTTTTGAGGTAACTTGCACTCTTAAATAAATTTCTACGATCAATGGCTGAAAAAAAAGTCAGTATTCTTACCGCATTTAAAACCATCATTTGGCCAAGAAGAAACCTCGTTTTTATTGGGCTAATATTAATTGTAATAAGTAAAGCTGCAAGTTTTGTAGCCCCGCTCTCTCTTAAATATTTGATGGACGATATTATTCCTAACAAAGATGTTGACTTTTTGAAGCTTCTGGTTGGTGCTGTTATTTTAGCCATTACAGTACAAGCAATTACTTCTTTTCTACTGACCAAAATACTGAGTGTACAAGCTCAATTCTTAATTTCTGAACTGCGTGCTCAAGTACAGAAAAAGGTGCTTTCGCTGCCTATACGGTTTTTTGATAATGCAAAATCGGGTGCCCTAGTCTCGAGAATTATGAGTGATGTTGAAGGCGTACGAAATCTTATTGGTACGGGCTTAGTACAATTGGTCGGCGGATCGATTACTGCTGTGGTTTCCCTCATATTACTGCTACAGATCAGTTGGCAAATGACCCTTTTTACCTTGATTCCACTTGCAATTTTTGCCGTGGTTGCATTAAAGGCCTTTAAATTTATACGTCCCATTTTTAGAAATAGAGGAAAGATTAATGCTGAAGTTACTGGCAGATTGACGGAGACTTTGGGTGGAGTTCGAGTTATAAAGGGTTTTAATGCTGAAGCGCAAGAAAACAAGGTTTTTGAAGTAGGCGTAGCAAAGCTTTTCGAAAATGTCAAAAAAAGTCTTACTGCCACTGCTTTCATGACTAGTTCATCAACCTTTCTTCTCGGTGTTGCGACAACAGGAGTTATGGGCCTAGGTGGTTACGAAATAATGAATGGGAGTTTATCCATTGGAGAATTCTTGACATTTACATTTCTTTTAGGATTGATGATTGCTCCCATTGTACAAATGAGTAATATCGGAAGTCAGTTAACAGAAGCTTTAGCCGGCCTTGACCGTACCGAAGAATTGATGAATATGACCCCAGAGTCAGATGAAGAAAATAGAACAATAGTTCTAGAAAATATTAAAGGTGATATTGTTTTTGAGGATGTTTCTTTTGACTATGAAGAAGATAAAGAGGTACTGCATAATATCAGTTTTGAAGCAAAATCGGGAGATGTCATTGCTTTGGTAGGAAGTTCAGGTTCTGGAAAATCCACTATT
>CALHCJ010000163.1 GCA_937936275.1 uncultured Flavobacteriaceae bacterium | reverse complement strand
AACCGGTGCTTGATTTTTTTTGTAAATTCCCCCTGTAAACACTACACATTATGAGAAAATTATATTTAGCGCTAACACTTTTTTTAGCAGTTACAGCATGTAAAACAAACCCCTTTACGGGTAAAAAAACCCTAAACTTTTTCCCGAACAGCCAAATTTTTCCAATGGCTTTTGCCCAATATGACCAATTTCTTGGTGAGAACGCAGTTGTTGAAAACACTGCTGAAGCGCGAATGATTACCAATGTTGGTCAACGAATTTCTTCAGCGGCTGAACGTTGGCTAACTGCGAATGGGTATGAGGGGTATTTAAAAGATTACCAATGGGAATATAATCTAGTTAAAGATGAAACAGTAAACGCGTGGTGTATGCCAGGCGGTAAAATCGTTTTTTACACAGGTATTTTGCCAATTACACAGACAGAAACAGGAGTTGCAGTTGTCATGGGGCATGAAGTAGCGCACGCATTAGCCGATCATGGTGCACAGCGCATGAGTGCTGGTACCTTACAACAATTGGGTGCTGTTGCAGGTAACGTGGCGATTCAAGACCCTCAGAAAAGAAATATGTTTAATCAGGCTTACGGGTTGGGTTCTACCTTGGGTATTATGCTTCCTTTTAGTAGAAGTCACGAGACTGAAGCAGATCGAATAGGATTACAGATTATGGCTATAGCGGGTTATAATCCAAATGAAGCAGCGGAACTTTGGAAACGAATGAAGGCTAATAGTGGAGGAGAAGCACCACCAGAATTCATGAGTACACATCCCTCTAACGATACTAGAATCCAGAACTTAACAGAATGGGCTCCTTTAGCCCGTCAGGAAGCGGCTAAGTTCGGAGTAACTACATTCGAATAATATTAGAAGTATAAATCGTATATTTAAAACCGTTCGCCACTTGGCGAACGGTTTTTTTATGACCAGATGATATGCCTAAAACTATTGCAAAAAAAGGAAGCAAAAAATTATTGAACGCATGGGCCTTCTATGATTGGGCGAACTCGGTATATACATTAACGATAGCTTCTTCGATATTCCCTATTTTCTATTCGGCATTGTTCTCTTCAGAAGATGAACTTGTTTCAGCATTTGGTTTTGAAATGAAACCAACAGTGCTTATTGAAGTTGTAACAGCATTCACGTTTTTAGTTGTTGCTGTATCATCTCCCATATTATCGGGAATTGCCGATTACGTGGGAAACAAGAAAAATTTCATGAAATTCTTCTGTTACCTCGGTAGTGCTGGCTGTATTGGGCTTTATTGGTTTGATCTGGATGCAATTCACACCAGCTTACTATTTTAT
Source organism: uncultured Flavobacteriaceae bacterium (assembly GCA_937936275.1). GTDB lineage: Bacteria > Bacteroidota > Bacteroidia > Flavobacteriales > Flavobacteriaceae > Maribacter_C. The sequence goes on along the minus strand of CALHCJ010000163.1, from coordinate 1,939 downwards.
TTTATGGGTTTATTAGGCTATTGGGGCAGCTTGGTTTTTTACAATTCGTACTTGCCTGATATCGCTTTTGAAGATCAACAAGATCGCATTAGTGCGAAAGGTTTTTCAATGGGATATATCGGAAGCGTTTTTCTGTTAATCTTAAACCTTGCTATGGTCATGAAACCAGAATGGTTTGGTTTTGATATTGGTACTACAGAAGAAGAACATAATCTTGCAAAATTTGAAGCGATGAAAATTTCTTTTATCACTGTTGGATTGTGGTGGATGATTTTTAGTCAATATACCTTCGCAATCTTACCTAAAGGAGTTTCCACAGGACACAAAGTAAATAAAGATGTGCTTTTAAATGGCTTTAGAGAATTGCAAGCTGTATGGAAAGAGCTTCAAAAAAATATCAGACTAAAGCGATATTTAGAGGCGTTTTTCGTGTTTAGTATGGCTGTGCAAACTATCATGTTAATCGCTGTATATTTCGGAGAGAAAGAGATCAGTTGGGCAGATAACGACCAAAAGACACAAGGGCTTATTATTAGTATTTTGGTAATTCAGTTGGTAGCAATTTTAGGTGCCGTATTAACATCAAGAGCGTCTGATAAATTTGGGAATATAAAAACACTTATCGTTGTAAACGCAATTTGGATGTGCCTTTGTTTTTATGCCTATTTCATGAAATCTCCAACACAGTTTTACATCGCTGCTGGATTTGTTGGTCTAGTTATGGGAGGTGTGCAGGCACTAGCAAGATCTACCTATTCTAAATTTTTACCAGAAACAGAAGATACCACCTCTTATTTTAGTTTTTACGATGTTGCTGAAAAGATAGGAATCGTTATCGGTATGATAATCTTCGCTGTTGTAGATGCAAAATATAGTATGCGGTACGCGATTCTGTTCTTGTTTGTATTCTTTTTGGTTGGAATTCTACTTTTATTTCGAGTACCAAAAGAAAATAGTTAAGTTTTTTTCTTTTCTAAAACCACTATCTAAGGCAGTTTTCAGAAGAAGACAAGTATTTAGCTCGTTCATAGCTATTATTACGCATGATTCGACGAATAAATCGAACTGTGACGTATTATTTTTCCACTTAAAAGAATAATAAGTTTTATTTGCAACGATATCAACGTCTGATTTGATAAAGATGCTAAGTAAAAGCATAAAATTTTTAGTGCGCAATAGGCTGGTTGTAGTTTTTACTATATGTCTGGTGTCCATTTTTGGTGTTCTAACTTCTCCTTTTAATACAGGCTTTTCATTTTTGAAAGATTATTCTGTATCGGTAGATGCCATACCTAATATTGGAGAAAATCAACAAATTGTTTTTACGGAATGGGCGGGTCAATCTCCTGAGGATATAGAAAATCAGATTACCTACCCATTAACATCTAATTTATTGGGTATTTCTGGAGTGAAATCTGTTCGAAGTAATTCGATGTTTGGTTTTTCAACCATTTATCTCATATTTGAGGATGACATTGATTTTTATTGGTCCCGATCAAGAATTTTAGAGCAGTTAAATGCAATTCCAAGTACCCTTTTACCACAGGGAGTTCAACCTCAATTGGGTCCAGACGCAACAGCATTGGGTCAGATCTTTTGGTACACACTGGAAGGAAGAAGTGAAAAAGGGGAAATTACAGGAGGTTGGAGTCTACAAGAACTTCGTAGTATTCAAGATTTTTATGTGAAAAATAGTTTAAGTGCCACAATAGGAGTTTCGGAAGTAGCATCTGTTGGTGGTTTTATTAAAGAATATCAAATAGATGTTCAGCCAGAATTAATGCGTCAATATGGTCTTACTTTAGAACAGGTAGTTACTGCTGTAAAAGCCAGTAATCGCGATGTCGGAGCCCAAACCATTGAAATCAACAAGGTAGAGTATTTCGTTCGAGGGCTTGGTAATGTAAAGTCGCTCGAAGATATAGAAAATACTAGCATC
>CALHCJ010000162.1 GCA_937936275.1 uncultured Flavobacteriaceae bacterium | reverse complement strand
GATTTCACCAAATTAGACATGCGTGTAGGTACCATTGTCGAGGCTGAAAAAATGGCAAAAACTAAAAAACTGTTGGTTTTGAAGGTTGATACTGGTCTAGACACCAGAACCATAGTTTCTGGTATTGCTGAAAGTTTTACTCCTGAAGAAGTTGTTGGCAAAAAGGTGACCGTTTTGATCAATTTAGCCCCTCGCGCTTTACGTGGTGTTGAAAGTGAGGGTATGATTCTTATGACCGAGAATGCCGAGGGCAAATTGGTTTTTGTGAACCCTGATGAAGATGGGGTTGGTAATGGGGAAGGGATAAGTTAGAAAAGGAGCTTTTTAACCGATTCTGTTTCTACTTTATTCAAAAAGATAACTTAAAGCAATCGTATCAAATCTTATGAACCTCTATTCCTACTTAAAAAAAAATACCCATCTCCCTCAGAATAGTATTAAAAACACCGTCGAGCTTCTAAACGAAGACTGCACCGTTCCTTTTATATCTAGATACAGAAAAGAAAAAACTGGTAATCTTGACGAAGTTCAAATCGCAGCGATTGTTCAATTCAAAACGCAGTTTGAAACATTAGAAAAAAGAAAGTCCGCTGTTATAAACGCCATCCAAGAGCAAGGTGCTTTGACTGATGAGCTTCGACAAAAGATTACAGCTTGTGCAGATTTGATTACCCTTGAAGATATCTACCTGCCTTTCAAAAAGAAAAGAAAAACTAAAGCAGAGACCGCCAGAAAAAATGGATTAGAGCCACTTGCGAAAATCATAATGGCGCAAAACAATGATAACATTGAGCATACTGCATCTCAATATTTAAATAATAAGGTTCAAAATAAGGACGAAGCCTTAGAAGGTGCGCGCCATATTATTGCTGAATGGTTGAACGAACGCATATCTATTCGAAATCAAATCAGAACTCAATTAGAACGGTCAGCAATGATCACTACTAAAGTTGTTGGAACGAAAAAAGAAGATACTTCGACGGCGCTCAGCACAAGCGAAAAGGCTCAAAAATTTAGAGATTATTTCGACTGGAGCGAAGCCTTAAAACGTTGCCCATCTCATCGCCTTTTGGCTATTCTTCGTGCTGAAAAGGAAGGCATTATTCGCGTAAAAATTGAAATAGATACTGACGCACTATTAAGTAGAATCGAAGATCGAATTATTAAATCAAACAATGCTTGCACTTTGCATATTCAATTAGCTCTCGCAGATGCCTACAAGCGTTTGTTGTTTCCGTCTTTATCAAATGAGCTGCTTAAAAATGCTAAAGAAAAAGCTGATGATGGTGCAATAAACGTATTTTCAAAAAACCTAAAACAACTCCTTTTAGGTGCTCCTTTAGGGGAAAAAAGAATTTTAGCCATTGACCCTGGTTTCAAATCAGGATGCAAAGTTGTTTGTTTAAATGCACAAGGAGATTTAGAGCATAATGAGAATATCTATCCTCACCCGCCGCAAAACAAAAGCACTGAGGCTATTAAAAAAATAAGTTCTTTATGTGATGCGTATAAAATTGAAGCCATTGCTATTGGTAACGGAACAGCTTCAAGAGAAACCGAACAATTGGTGAAGCGCATTCATTTTAAAAATCCACCTGAGGTTTTTGTGGTTAGTGAAGCTGGTGCTTCTATTTATTCTGCATCTAAAATTGCTCGTGAAGAATTTCCGAATTATGATGTTACCGTAAGAGGTTCTGTTTCCATCGGACGTCGCCTAGCTGACCCTTTGGCTGAATTGGTGAAAATAGATGCTAAATCAATTGGCGTAGGGCAATATCAGCATGATGTTGATCAGACAAAACTACAAACCTCTTTAGATCGTGTGGTTGAAAGTTGTGTAAATGCTGTTGGAGTTAACATCAATACCGCAAGTGTACCCCTATTAAGTTATGTTTCAGGTATTGGTCCAAAATTGGCGGAGAATATTGTTGCCTATAGAAACGAAAATGGTGCTTTTAACGATCGATCAACCATTAAGAAAGTGCCACGATTAGGTGGAAAAGCTTTTGAACAAGGTGCTGGTTTTCTTCGGATAAAAGATGGGAAGAATCCTTTAGATGATTCTGCCGTGCACCCTGAAAGTTATTCCATTGTAAAGCAAATGGCGAAGGATAAGGGAATACCACTATCCGATTTAATCGGAAACAAAACTGAACTGCAGAAAATCGATTTAAATACGTACTGCACGGAAACGGTGGGTCTACCTACTTTAAAAGATATTATCGATGAGCTTGAAAAACCCGGACTCGACCGTCGTGAAAAGGCCAAAGTTTTCACTTTCGATCAAAATGTGCGAAGTATATCAGATTTAAGAGATGGCCAATTGCTTCCCGGAATCGTCAACAACATTACTAATTTCGGATGCTTTGTAGATATCGGCATCAAAGAAAGCGGATTGATTCATGTATCTAATCTATCGGATACTTTCGTGAAAGATGTTAATGAGCATGTGAGTTTACAACAGCAAATTATCGTTAAGGTATTATCGGTCGATATTCCGCGAAAACGTATTCAATTGGCATTGCATAAAAAGTAGTATCACTTTTGCGCTCGTTCTAGGCGGTCATTGATGCTAATACCCAGACCTTCTTCCGGAAACTTTTCAGCTATGATGATATCCAACTGTTTACCGTCTAACTCGTGCAAACTGGCAAAAAGTTTTGAGGCTGCTTCTTCTATGTTTTTTTCCAAAGAAAGGGTTTTTACGACCGTTGCCTTTGAGAAAGAAGTCTTAAAAAAAGAAATGACTCCCACGCGCTTTCCTTCGTGCTTCTGCAGTTCAGTTTCAATGGCATTCGTTACCACAAAAGCCGTTTTTGGAGCGTAATGCTTGAGCAACATTCCTGGAGCTTGGGGCGCGGTTTCGTTTGTAGTAATTAACCGTACATCGCCAACAACTGCCTTTATTTCATCAATAGAAATGCCTCCCTTTCTGTAAATTATGGTTTCATCTGCTTCAAAACCAACAATAGTAGACTCCAAACCTACCCTGCAAGGACCGCCATCTAAAATAGCAGGAATTGCCGTTCCAAAATAATCTGCCACGTGCTGTGCGGAAGTGGGACTAATTCTTGTAAAGGGGTTAGCACTTGGTGCTACCAAAGGAAAATCTAAACCTTCAAGCAAGGCCAAAGTTGTTTTATGGTTGGGCATTCTAATTCCTACTGTTGCTTTACCCGCAGTCACTAGATCGCTAATAAGCTCTTGCTTGGGTAGAACTAAAGTCAGCGGGCCTGGCCAGAATCGTTTTGCAAGTTTTAACGCGTTCTTAGGAATGTTGGTTGCCAGCATCTCTAACTGTGCTACATTATGAATATGCACTATCAAAGGATTGAACTTTGGGCGCCCTTTCATTTCAAATATTTGTTGTACGGCATCATTATCAAATGCATTGGCAGCAAGTCCGTAAACGGTTTCGGTAGGAATGGCCACCAACTTTTTATCCTTTAAAAGTTGTTGACAAAACGCAATATCCTTGGTAATTGAAGT
>CALHCJ010000161.1 GCA_937936275.1 uncultured Flavobacteriaceae bacterium | reverse complement strand
CGCTGATTTTCAGGGTTACTTTTCAAATAACGAGCCGCTGACAAACATTGCTAATCTGAATACACAAAGTGAAAGAGTTTTCACCAGAAATGAATAAAGTATACTTTATAGAGCGCCATACGTTGCTTTATATTCTTTCAGGAAAAGGACGTATTCAGGTCGATTTTAAAAACTATTTTAATTGGAACGAGAAGGCTATTTTTCTTGGAAAGGGACAATACATCAAATTTCTATCAGAAGATTTTGTCGTTAGGCGTATTGAGTTTGATGATCAATCTGAAATATGTGCCCAAAAGGCAAGAGTCTTATTCAAACATCTAATTTCTTTAGGTTATGTTGATTTAGCAGAGTCTGACGCTTATACCACATTCCTATCCAAAGAGAGATTGAATGAAAATTCAGTCGATATTATAGACATGTCTTCTAAGCAATGGTTCCTACAAAACCCCTTCAAAGCTAATAAAGAAGAATATCAAGTCATTTTTGATGTTAAGGATGTTATCGATGAGCAATACCGTACCAACCCATCGAGTAAGGATTTAGTAAATTCTATTAATTCTAGAGGTTATAACGCTCAAGCATTGATTAAGAAAAAGATCGGTGTAACCATAAAGGAATTAGTATCAGCAAAAAGGCTTCAAGAAAGTCTAAAAGCAGCTGCATTCACTAATAAAAATATTCAGGAGATCGCCTATAATTTAGGTTATAAAGACGATGCTTATTTTTGCAGAAATTTTAAGAATGCCATTGGTTTGACCCCTGTTCAATTTAGAGAAAACTTCGATTTTAAGAACAGAGATTTATTTACACAAGACATTTTAGAATTGCTACAAAAATATCACAAACAAGAAAGATCGCTAGAATTTTATGCTGATAAAATGAACCTCTCCATAAAGGCATTATCTAATAAAGTGAGAGCTAAAATGAATACATCTTTAGGCCAACTCATACGGTTAGAAATAATCAATTCTGCAAAATCAATGATCTTAGAAGGACAGTCGATTACATCAATTTCTAGACAATTAGGGTTTGAAGAAGCGAATCACTTTTCAAGATTTTTTAAACATTATTCAAAACAAAGTCCTTCGGAGTTCAAATCTAAAAAGTACCATTCGTAGTCCTTTTTTTGTAGTATTTAGAAGGTATTCTTACCTCATCTTTACGGTTCAACCAACAAATAATCGACATGAATAGTGAAGAATAAACACAAAACCATACAGAATAATTGTCCAAGAGGTTACCATCTACGTTATATGAGAATTCTCTTTCCAATAGTACTAAAACTTCGGATAAAGGAAATAATAAAGTCCCTTGAAAAGCTGAAATTATTGTCAAAGTAAATAGTCTTATTGCAGCAATTGAAGCTGAATAGAATAATAACTCAACACACGATCGTAGCGGTGGTACATATCAGTATTAGAGTTCACTTCCAGTTTATAATTTGAGTTATAAGCATTAAACGTACGGCACAAAGTTATTCCTTCTAATTCGTAATGATGTTACAAAACTTGTTTAAGAAAAATACTTCAAATTAGTATCAGCATAATTTCAAGGATTTTTCTCACAGATAATTTGAATGAAAAACCAGTGCACCAGCACAGGTTAATAATAAATAACACTAAAAACCATAAAAAATGAAAAACGTAATTAAGACAATCGTTTTAGGATTAGCATTAGTCATCAATTCAACAGTATTTGCTCAAGACAAAATGGCAAATAACATTGATAATAGTAATATAGCATTACAAGGTTATAGCCCTGTATCCTATTTAGATTTGGGCCTTGCACAACTGGGAAACAAGGCGTATAAGTCTGAACATAATAAAGTAATTTACTATTTCACTTCTGCCGAGCAAAAATCAACCTTTGATAAGAGCCCAGAGAAATACCTTCCTCAATATGGAGGTTACTGTGCCTTTGGATGCTACGCGGGAGCCAAATTTAGAGTTGACCCTAATAAATTTATAGTAGAAGATGGAAAATACTACTTGTATTTAAACAATGTTGAACTTGATGCAAAACAACTGTGGTTGGCAGAAAATGATCATGCTAAATTGAAAAGTGTGGCCGATACGAATTGGGAGAAACTTAGTAAAACATATAATTAAAAAACCATATAAACCAGAATTATGAGATTTGTAACAAAGAGAATACACGCATTTTTAGACTATCCTGTTGCTATTGCCTTAATAGCACTACCTTTTCTTCTTGGATTAGGAGAATCTAACCCTTTAGCATTTCAGCTTTCAGTTGCAACAGGAGTAGCAGCCTTTATTTTAACATTGCTCACTGACCACCATTTAGGCGTATTTAAAGTGATTTCATATAAATTACATTTAGCGGTAGATTTCATCGTCGCAATAGTTTTTATTGTTGCACCTTTTATTTTTTCCTTTGAAGGAATAGATGCCTATTACTATTGGATTAACGGTATTGCAGTACTGATTGTCGTTAGTTTACATCAGCCTGAGGTCACTGCTTAAATCAAAACACTCTACGTAAAAAAAGGTTTATTAATTTTAAAATTAATAAACCTTTTCTACTTTCAAGCCAATGAAAAAACTAATAAAAGAAATATCAAATTGTACTGTATGTAAAGAGTATTTAGAACTTGGTCCAAGACCAATAGTTTCGGCTCATCGCCAAAGTAAAATAGTTATAATTGGACAAGCGCCTGGTACGGTAGTGCATAAAACCGGAGTGCCTTGGAATGATAAAAGTGGAGAAAATCTTAGACATTGGATGGGGATCGATATTGCTGATTTTTATAATGATAAAAAAGTTGCTATTATACCCATGGGGTTCTGTTATCCAGGAAAAGGAAAATCTGGAGATTTGCCGCCAAGAAAAGAATGTGCACCCTTATGGCACGGTGTCTTATTTGATTGTTTACGAGAAGTTGAATTAGTTCTTTTAATTGGGAAATATGCTCAAGATTACTATCTTCAGAATAGAGCAAAAAAGACCTTAACCGAAACGGTAAAAAACTTTCAAACATACTTACCAAAATACTTCGTACTTCCACACCCCTCTCCAAGAAATAATATTTGGCAGGCTAAAAATGAGTGGTTTTCACGACTTGTTATCCCAGAGTTACAAAAAGAAGTAAAAAAAATATTGAAATAAGGTTTTTCTAAAACTATGATAATTTATCGGTAGTTCTCCCTTGTTTCTGAAAATAGATAAGGAGGTTTAGTTCTTTATAGATTTGCTCGTTTAATTAGCAATCTACGCAACAAAATCAGATGCTAAAACGGTACGCAAAAGTAGACCGCATTTGAGCCAATGAAACCTGCTGAGATCTTTCTTTCTAATAAAAAGAAGTCATCTACCTCGCCCACCGAACAAAAACCTTCTAAAAGTCAAAAAAAGACTAAACGCCTTTTTAGACCACTTTTTCTTCATTATACATACATATTATCTTACAAATCGATATTTTCGTAAGGTTCTTTAATCAACCTAAGGTCAGTACGTGAATTATGGAAAATTCTTTTCGAAAAAAACTGTATACAGCAACTAAGAAACAACACTTATTGGTAGAGGAAGTTTTTGATCTTAGAAAGGAACTTAACGACTCAAATCTCAAACTTTTCTACAGTGCACTTTTGATAGCCAGAAGTTGTTGCAATGAATATTTGAAAGATTTAGAAGATAATTGCCTCATTTCAACCCATAATTCGGTACTGATAGCAGCATTAAAACAAGATGTTTTTCTATCAGAAATAGACTTAAACCTTGCTATTTCACGATATAGGCAAGAATACTTTCCCTTATCAGATATAAGTACACAACTTGGTATATTTTATGTCTTTGCAGGTTCTTCTGCTGGTGCAAAGGTTCTGTTATCGATGATCAAAAAAGAGGGTATTAAAATATCTACCGACTATTTCAAAACATTGATTTCTCATTCTGCGGAACAAATGAATGTTTTAAATGAGCTTTTTCTGAGTCAAACTTTCGACGAAGAACAGGTAATCGTATCTGCTCAAAATACTTTTAAACTTATTTATAATATTGCATCTGATGGACTTCGAACAAGAAATACAAAAGTCAAAGGAATTAGAAGCTAAAGCCCTTGATGAATGCAATAGCGAACCCATTCAGACCCCTGGTCGCATTCAAGGTTATGGTGCCGTAATTGCTTTTCATTTAGACTCTTTGATCGTTTCTTATTGCTCTTTGAACATTGATGCGTATTTTCAGGAGGAATTGAAAACAATTTTAGGAAATTCTGTTAAATCCATTTTCAATCGCAAAGAGTTTCATCAGATTGCCAATGTTGCTTCTCATAGGTCTACGTATCGCAAAAGAGAACATGTTTTAATGACCACCTTAAATAATCAAGAGGTTGATGTTTCATTATTTCGCACTGATGATTACGTGGTTTTAGAAATTATTCCTATCACACAACCTCAATCTTCGATAGAAATAACGGGAAACTTAAAATGGGTTCTAGATCATATACGCAGCCGAGAAACCGTTCGTGAAATCTTAAATATTTCTGTAAATGCTCTAAAAAAAATTACTGATTTCGATCGTGTAAAAGTCTATCGATTTCATCCAGATCACTCGGGTGAAGTCGTGGCAGAAGTAAATAATGGCAGAATGGATTCTTATCTTGGATTACGCTTTCCTGCCTCTGATATTCCACCCATCGCTCGTGAATTATTCTTAAAAATTCCTATCCGTCATTTATATGACACTTCATGTGAAGGCGTTGCAATGGTCAAAGCTGCTGGTGTTTCAACTCCATTAAACTTAAGTCTTGGTATTCTTAGAGGTAACTCTCCCATTCATAATCAATATTTAAAAAATATGGGGGTAGCCTCAACGCTAACTCTGCCTATAATTATACATGATAAGCTCTGGGGATTATTTTCACTTCATCATCAAAGGAAAAAAATTTTAACTTCAGAGGTCGCCTATGCCGCTGAATTAATTGGTCAACTTGTGAGTATGGTTTTAGAGCAAACCATTGAGAAAACTGCTTTAAAAAAAATTAGAGAACTCGAGCTAGAGGGTAAAGATTTCATCACGCTAAACCAAAGTCCGCATTATCTAAAAAACTTTTGGAGCATCTATAAAGAAAAGCTCCAAGAACTGGTAAGGTGTGATGGTGTTGCCTATCAGATAGACCAGAAAATTCTGATGCACGGTGACTGTCCTATAAAAAAGGGAGTTATTTCTCTTTCAAAAAATCTCGACTTTCGAGAGGACGAAATATTTCATTTCACGGACTTATCCGAAATTACCTCCGAAAATCTTAAAAAAACTAGAGGCGCATTAATACTTCGAATAAACGATCAAAATCCGAAAATTTATATTTATTTCTTCAGAAATGATATTGAACAAGAAATTAAATGGGCAGGAGATCCAAAAAAAGATCTGGTCATCGAAAAAAACAAAGTTAGACTTCACCCAAGAAGTTCATTCAATCATTTTAAACAACTCAGCAAAGGAAAATCTGAACTGTGGGATTCTGAGGTGTTAATCTTAGCTGATATCGCACTTACCATTTTTAAGAAAGCGGTTAAATCAGAGAAAGCAACAAGTAATCGTCTAAAAATAATTGTTCATGAATTGAACCATCGTCTGCGAAATATTCTGACTTTAGTTCGATCGATTTCGAGACAAACGGCAAAAGAGGTTGAGTCAATAGACCATTATGTTGATTCTTTAGAACATCGTATTCTAGCACTTGCACAGGCAAATAATCTATTGACCAAAAGTTCATATAATTCTGTTGATTTAAAGGCACTTTTAGTGAGTGTTATACCATCTCTTTGTAATCACCCAGATGCGATCACATATAATGGCCCAGATGTCAAATTAGGTTCAAACATTATTCCCATAATGGTGCTGATTATTCATGAATTGACCACTAATGCTGTAAAGTATGGTTCTTTATCAATCAAGCAGGGTGAGCTTGAGATTTCTTGGAATATTGGGCGCGAATATTTGTGCATCGTATGGAAAGAATTAGGAGGCCCAATGGTATCGCCTCCAAAGAAAAAGGGTTTCGGAACTACCATTATTGCAAATGCCATCAGTTATGAATTTGGCGGAACATCAACAATTGATTTTCAAAAACAAGGATTACAAGTAACATTAAAAATTCCAAATCATCTCATTGGTGAAAACGAGACAAGTAATTTTGTAGCAGAACAAATTCAAGAAGTAAGCACAGTCATAAAATTAGATAAATCAAAGAAAATTAATGTTCTGATTTTAGAAGATGATTATATCAATGCAGAGGATATAAAAAGTACGGTTGCAAGCTTCAAAGTGAATCAAATCAACTTATTTTCAAATCAAAAAGAGGCACTAGAATCTCTAGAAAAAATGGAATACCACCTCGTGTTTCTTGATGTGAATTTAAAACAAGAAACGTGTATCGAGGTAGCCAACTACTGTGAGGAGATAGGAGTTCCGTTTTATTATCTCACAGGGTATGGAAAATCTTTTCTATCTGAGGGTACATTTCCTAATGCACCGATATTACTAAAGCCCATTCAAAGAAACCATATAAAACAAATAATTAAGAATCATATTCAGTAATCTATGAAAGGTCCTACCATTAAAATACTTATTGTAGAAGATGATTACCGCTTAGCGTCAGAGTGGCAAGACGAACTATTAGAAAAAGGTTATCGCGTAGATACTGTTTCTAGTTCAGATGAAGCTATTTTATTATTGAGAAACAATTATGACATTTTTATAATTGATTTATTTCACTTTCAGGATAATAAATTCTTACCTGACGGAGGTATTAAATGCATTTCAACAATTCGAAAATATGCAATAAGAAATAAGATAAAATCGAAGATAATAGTCGTAACAGGCTATTTCAGAGATGAAGCAGACTCAACAATATCAACTGCGCGCGTTACCGGCAATTTAGGTGCTGATTACGCTCTTGAAAAGCCCCTAAAACTTGAAAAGATAATAACTATTATTGAAGAAAGCTTCGTAAAATAATTATCAACTGTACCGCATCATTGTTTAAGAGATAAACTGCGTAATACCAAAAATAAGTGTAATCGCAGATACGCCTAAAATCAAAGTTCCAGCCGTATGTATCTGATTGCCCTGTTTTACGTCCATACCTGTAAGCTGGGTAAATACCCAGAAAAAACTATCGTTTGCATGCGATACCACAGTAGAACCTGCACCGATAGCCAGTACGGTCATTGTTTTCATAAGTGGGTCTTCCAACCCTAGACCAGACATCATCGGTGCTACAATAGAGGCCGTTGTAATTAGCGCAACGGTTGATGAACCTTGAGCTGTTTTTAAGCATGCCGCCAATAAAAAAGGAAGCAAAAGGCCTATGGACATTCCCTGAAAATAATTCGCGATAAATTCTGCCATACCTGAAGTTTGCAACATGGCTCCAAAAATTCCTCCTGCACCCGTTATGAGAATAATTGGGGCAGCAATACGTACCGAATCGCCAAACCAGCCAGAAGCTCCGTAGACTTTTTCGTCCAACTTCTTGGGTAATAACAGAGATAACAATACCCCAGCTAATAAAGCGATTACAGGAGTTCCTAAAAATTGAACTACTGGATACACTGAATTCGATTGTAAATTCCATTCGGGGTAGTCAAAAAACGATTTCGTGACAATTAAAACCAGAGGAACTACGATTGCCAATAAAGCGATTCTTAATTTTGGTTTATGCACAGCACCCCCCGAAGTTTCCATTTGAATAGGCACGTGTATTTTGGATGCTACTTTTTTGGCGAAAAGAAAACAAGGAATCAATGAAAGTGAACTAACACATAGCCCCCAGAGTATTACACTTCCTAACTCAGCACCTAGAATTCCGGCTGCCGCAATAGGTCCAGGCGTTGGTGGCACCATAACATGTGTGGCCATAAGCCCTAATGCCAGCGCCGCAGAAGTGCCACTATAGGCCACTTTTGCCTTTTGAGACAAAGCCTTATTTAATGAATTCATGATAATAAAGGCGCTATCAGCAAATACTGGAATAGATAAGAAATATCCAGTTAGCATCATACCTAAGTGAATGAACTTCTCTCCTATTAAATTAATTAAGCGTGCAGCTATCACAGCGGCTCCACCAGACTTTTCTAGTATTGTACCAATGACTACCCCAAAGAAAATAATCAGCCCGATTTTACCCATTAGTGATCCAAAACCATCGTTAACGGCTGCTAAAATTTGTGTAACGGTCATACCAGTTATAAAACCGTACAAGATAGCCGCAGCGAATAAAACAAAAAATGGGTGAATCTTAAATCGAACAATACCAATAATAATTAAGAGAATGGAAAGAATAAGAGCGACAACAAATATCATAGTGGGTTTCTGTTTTTAGTCAACACATTAAATGTAATAATTTATGAGTTCTAAAATCAGAGAAAAAAGAAAGAGCCTATGCTTCAAACCTTTATTTTCTTTATCTTTAAGACAATCTATAGTCATCAGTAAATCAAAAAAATATGACAACGATATTTCAGAAACCCAATAACAATTCACTCGCTTTTAATTTACTTCTTGTAGTTGGCGGTGTTCTTCTTGTGAATGCATTAATTTTTGGATTTGGATGGAGTACCAATTCGTCAGAGCAAATAGTAGGATCTCCTTCATTTGCTCCACCAGGATGGATTGTAGGAGCGGTTTGGACTTTATGGTTTATATGCATGGCTGTTGCTCGTTGGTTAGTTATTAAATCAGAGTCAAATCATGGAAGAAAGGCTAGAATATTAATAGATATTCTAATTATTTCATGCTTGCTATATCCATTTTACTCCTTGGCTATAGGAAGTGTGATTGGTGGCTTAGTAGGAAACTTTTTTACCGTAATTCTAACTTCTTTCGTTTTTTACCGAGTTTATGATGTTTCGAAAGTTGCTGCTTTCTTAATATTTCCCATTATTCCTTGGGTAATTTTTGCTTCAATAATTACGCTGATAGAATCTGGTTTTCTGTAAAAAATTGCAGTACTAGGACACGGGCTCACCGTATAAATCAAAATCGGCTGCTTCCGTAATTTTTACCAGAACAAACTCCCCTTGTTTTACATAGTGTTTTGTAGCATCAATGAGCACCTCGTTATCAACATCAGGTGAATCAAATTCTGTTCTGCCCACAAAATGATTTCCTTCTTTTCGATCGATAATACAACGATAGGTTTTTCCTATTTTTTGTTGGTTTAATTCCCACGAGATTTGCGATTGAATTTCCATAATCTCATTCGCGCGTTGTTGTTTCACATCCTCTGGAACATTATCTTCTAAAGTATAGGCATGTGTATTTTCTTCGTGACTATAGGTAAAACATCCTAACCGCTCGAAGCGCATTTCTTCCACCCATTGCTTCAGCGTTTGGAAATCTTCTTCCGTTTCTCCAGGATAGCCAACGATCAATGTTGTACGAATTGTCATCTCAGGCACTTTTGCTCGAAACGCTTTCAATAACTTCGTTGTCTTTGCCTGTGTGGTACCACGACGCATACTTTTTAAAATAGCATCTGAAATATGCTGTAACGGAATATCTAAATAATTACAAACCTTGGGCTCTCGATTCATTACATCTAACACATCCATCGGAAAACCGGTTGGAAAAGCGTAGTGTAAACGAATCCATTCGATACCCTCAACTTTGACTAAAGCTTCAAGCAATTCAGCTAGGTTTCGTTTTTTGTATAGATCAAGTCCGTAGTAGGTTAAATCTTGAGCAATAAGAATTAATTCTTTCACGCCTTTTGCCGCGAGCTTTTCAGATTCTGTCACCAAATCTTCTATCTTTTTACTCCGGTGTTTACCTCTCATGATTGGTATAGCACAAAAAGAACAAGGTCGATCACAACCTTCGGCAATTTTTAAATATGCATAATTTTTAGGGGTTGTCGTCAGCCGTTCGCCAATCAACTCATGTTTATAATCTGCACCTAAAGCTTTCAATAAATTTGGTAATTCACTGGTGCCGAAGTACGCATCTACATCAGGAATCTCTTTCTGCAAATCTGGTTTGTAGCGCTCGCTTAAACAGCCTGTAACAAAAACCTTATCTACTTCACCAGCTTCTTTCTTCTGAACATATTCCAATATCGTGTTTACACTTTCCTCTTTTGCATTGGCGATAAATCCACAGGTATTGACAACTACAATATTACCCTCTTCTTCGTGCACAACTTCTTTTTCATTGGCACGTAACTGTCCCATCAAAACTTCAGAATCATAAACATTTTTTGAGCAACCAAGGGTTACTACATTGATTTTGTTCTTTTTAAGTGTTTTCGTGCGCATAGCTTTTTTCTGGAGTGCAAAAATACAACAAGCCTTTTGAATCAATTCGCTTTCATAAGAATTCTTCAGTTTTTACGTTAAACCTTAACAGAAATTTAGTGTCTAAATTCAAAACCTACGCCTAGTGAAAAATACATCCATCTTAATTTCTCTTAGTCTTAGCTTGCTTTTTTTCAATTGTTCTACAGATAACACCAAAATTGAAGATGAAATTGAGATGGATGATCCTGTTGTGTTAGAGGCGTATTTCCCTCCCAATAATTCTGATATATGGGAAACCATAACACCATCTCAGTTACAATGGAACACAAATGCGGAGCAAGAATTGTTTGACTTCTTAGAAGAACAGGATACCGATGCCTTTATAATTTTAAAGGATGGACGAATAGTAATTGAACAATATTTTGGAGATTTTGAACAGAATGATAACCATTTATGGAATTCTGTTGGTAAAACTATTACCTCAACAATTTTGGGAATAGCACAAAGTGAAAGTTTGCTATCCATAAACGATATTTCTGCCGATTATTTGGGGGAGGGTTGGTCTAGTCTCAGCTCAGAACAGGAACAACAAATTACAATATGGAATCACTTAACCATGACCACGGGATTAGATTACACGGTTGACGACCCATTTTGTACTGATGCTGCCTGCTTAACCTATAAAAATGAACCCGGCGAATTTTGGTTCTATCACAATGCGGCTTACACACTCTTAGATCAAATAATTGCAAACGCTGTTGACGAAGATTTTGAGACCTTTTTCAATGCAAAAATCAAGAATAAAATCGGCATGCAAGGTGTATGGTTGAAACTAGGTTTTAATAATAATTACTTTAGTACCGCCCGAAGTATGGCGCGTTTTGGACTTTTAAATTTAAATCAAGGTGTTTGGGATGGTGAAACTATTTTGGATGATGCTAACTATTTTAGCGCGATGACAAACTCATCACAAGCGATGAACCAAGCCTATGGGTATCTCTACTGGTTGAATGGAAAAGACAACTACCGTGTTCCAGGCTTAGAACAGTCTTTTACAGGTAAACTTATTCCTAATGCACCCGACGATCTTTTCGCAGGTCTTGGTGCCAATGATCAAAAAATGTACATCGTACCAAGCGAGAAACTCGTAATCGTAAGAATGGGTGGTGCTGCGGGAGAATCGATTTTAGGCCCTTCAAGTTTTGACAACGAACTGTGGGAGAAAATAAACGCCCTCAAAAACTAATCATAACCCTTCGGAATCTTTCGCACTTTTGTTGCCTTCTCAAAAGCAGCACCCATTCGGAGTAGCTCTGCCTCTGAAAACTGTTTTCCGATAAAAGTTAAACTTATGGGTTCACCTGATTCTTTATATCCCATAGGAACTGTTAGCGCTGGATATTTGGCAACAGCAGCAAATCCAGCATGATAATTATTGATAGATAAAACTGCATCTAATTTGTATTTATCCAAAGCAGCATCAAAAAATAGTCGCCCATTTTTTTCTAGTCTAGTTTTGATTTCTTCTAGACCTTCTACAGTAGTACTATCAGCAACAATACCTTCAAACAAAGCTTGTCCATATGGGATTCTTACCAGTGAATCTGCTGCGTTGAACTCAACTGCGTCTGCAATCGAGGTGATTTTCACCGCATCTTTATTCTTAACATGTGCTTTCAAATACGCGGGGAGGTCGTTGCGCATATCAATATTTAAAATGCTTAAGAAACCATTCATTTGAACTTCTGGAGGTGTAAACGCAACTATTTTTGCGCCCATCTCCTTTAGTCTATTTACCGAATGTTTATAGATAGAATCGCTTTCTACAAGAGATTTTATCACTCCGAAGCGCATTTCTTTATATGGAGCTGGATGTAATCCAGCTGAAATAATTCCTGGGTAATGTTCATCGATAGATTTTGAGTCCAACGAATCTTTACCCGTCATCGCATCTAATACTATCGCATTGTCGACGACGTTTCGCGTCATTGGACCAGGAGTATCTAAGGTACTAGAAATAGGAACAATTCCTGTTCTACTTAATAAGCCTATCGTTGGTTTTAAACCGACAACGGAGTTTTGACTACTGGGTGATAAAATCGAACCTGATGTTTCCGTTCCCACAGCAGCGACTGCATAATTCGCCGCCATTGAGGTGCCACTACCTGAACTCGATCCCCCTGTTTCAAAAATACGTCGACCATAGGGGTTGAGCGTTTGTCCGCCCACGGCACTATACCCCACTGGACAACCGCTGCAAAGAAAATAAGCCCATTCACTAAGATTTACTTTACCGAGAATCAAGGCTCCGTTTTCCTTCAGTCGCTTTACAATAAAGGCATCATCTACTTCATTATCTTTTAAGGCAATTGAACCGGCAGTGGTTTTCATTCCTGAAGTATTGATATTATCTTTTAGTAAAATCGGCATTCCGTAAATCGGATGTCTCGAGCTAGGGGCATTTCCTTTGACTCTTAATTCATCAAGAGCTCTTGCTTGATTTACCACATCGCTATTCAACGCAATAATCGTGTTCAGGGTTGTAGAATTATCCAATTCATATTTGTAAATACGATATAAAAAGAACAGGGTTAAATTTTCATAAGTCAACTTACTATCTTCAATATGCTTTCGAATACTAAAAATATCTTGCTCAAGAATAAGGGGTTTAAGTGAATCGTATTTTCTGTCTGTCATCTTTGAAACCTCAGAATACAAAGGAAGAAACACCTCATTCTTATCTAACACTTTTGATTGAATCAATTTATATTGCATTCTGCCAACTTCATGATTTTTGTTGGCAGCAACTTCAGACGAATCGTTATAAGGTGCCCATAATACAATTTCTTCTTGGTCTACTTTCGCTTGTTCTTTGCATGAAAATATTAGGATACAACAAACAAATAGGAATAGATTTTTCATAGTACTATTTTTTACTTTTCAATTTTGTTTTCCAATCGTCAATATTTTTTTGATTCATCCGCACGAATTCATCTTTACCTTGACTTGCAGCAAGCGCTAGTGATTTTTGAGCAGAAGCGATAGCAGATTCATAATCGTTTAAAGAAGCCTCAGCTAGTGACTTTACACGATAAAAATAGTAAGTATCACCTTCCATTTCTAAAGCTTTATTTAAGTACCCGAGTGCTTCCTTATGTTTAATATCTTGCTCTATATAGTACCGTGCTATTTCGTAATAGGTCTGTGCTGAAGGATTGTCATTAAGTTTTTCTTCAATCTGATCTTCCATGGTCACTTCGGTATTAAAGTGTAGTGCAATAGTTACACTTGTATTCGCCCAATGCCATATCATTTCAGCACTACCATGAGTTACTTGATCAAAAGAAATTTGAAAATTCTCTTGAAAATTAAGTTCTTGGTTTGGTTTTACCTCGATACGAAAAGCATCTTGCTCAGGATTATATTCGTTTCGACCATCGCCCCAATGTGAGATGTTCTCGTGAAAAACGATCTCCCATTCCTTTTCATCTGGAAAAGCATAGAGTGCATAGGTTCCTGCCGGCATATAGTTTGCACCAACATTGAAGGGAGTATCAAAAGTAATTTTGGTAGATTCATTAGCGCCAACTCTCCATATTCGACCATAAGGAACTAAATCACCAAAAATTTTCCGTCCACGAACTGCAGGTCTTGAATACTCAACAGTAATTGTTGTAAGACCAACCTCTTGAATAACGGTTGCTGAGGGACTAGCTTTCGGATGATTTAATTGGGAAAAACCAAGATAGGACCCAACAAAAAAAAGTATGATTACCATTTGATATTTCATCTACTGTAATTTTTTAAAAACCTCTCAAGATTCAACCGTAAGGGTTGTATTTCATTATGAAACTATAAATAGTGCTTCCAAAGATAAAATACAAAATTGTTAATGTTAATAACACAAACACCATCATTTTATTGAATTCATTGCTAAGTAAGCTTTTTAAAGCAAGGTACGAGAACCCACAAAAAATAGGAATCAAAAAGAAAAGTGGAAACCCAACATAGCTTATTAAGTCGTCAGGTAGCAAAGGGCTAGCTTTAAGACTAAAATAACTATTAACAAAAGATATGGTAAAATTTAAAATTTGAAAACTTGAATGAAAAAGAACAACAAACATTAAAACTTTCAAGGTTCTTTTATCATTGAAGTCAAGCATTTACTTAAACTTTAAAGAAGGAATCTACAAACTCGTGCTTATTGAAGACTTGGAGATCTTCTATACCTTCACCTACCCCGATATATTTGACCGGAATTTGGAATTGATCAGAGATACCGATGACTACACCACCTTTAGCCGTACCATCTAACTTGGTTACAGCCAATGATGTTACTTCGGTTGCTTTGGTAAATTGTTTTGCTTGCTCAAAAGCATTCTGACCAGTAGATCCGTCCAACACCAATAATACATCATGTGGAGTATCATCGACCACTTTTTGCATGACACGTTTGATCTTAGAAAGCTCGTTCATCAAATTGATTTTGTTATGCAATCTTCCTGCAGTATCAATAATAACCACGTCTGCATCTTGAGTTAATGCAGAACTTAAAGTATCAAAAGCTACAGAAGCCGGATCACTACCCATGCTTTGTTTTACAATCGGAATATCGACGCGATCTGCCCATACTTGTAATTGATCAATGGCTGCCGCTCTAAAGGTATCAGCAGCACCTAGCACGACTTTAAGTCCTTGTTTCTTAAATTGATACGCTAATTTACCAATAGTAGTAGTTTTACCCACCCCATTCACCCCAACCACCATAATCACATAGGGCTTTTTGTCTTCCGGAATAGAAAACTCAACAGCTTCACCCAAGTGAGTCTCTGATAACAACCCAGCTATCTCTTCTCGCAAAATAGCATTCAGCTCGTCGGTACCAACATATTTGTCTTTAGAAACTCTCGCTTCTATACGCTCAATTACTTTTAGCGTGGTACCAACACCGACATCAGAAGAGACTAGTACCTCTTCCAAATTATCTAAAACATCATCATCTACTTTTGACTTACCCGCAACGGCCTTTGTCATCTTAGAGAAAAAAGTCGTTTTACTTTTCTCTAATCCCTTATCTAAAGTTTCTTTTTTCTTAGAAGAAAATATATTTTTAAATAAACTCATAATACTGTTAATCGCTTTATTCAAAGATAGAGAACTTGAACTTATTTTTGAGAAAGAACAAGCTTAGGAACTAAAAAAGCCCCTTTCTAAGGAAAGAGGCTTTTGAACTACAGTTGAGTGTAGTATTTTATTTTTTTGCAATCCATTCGTTTACAAACTCTGGTGCCATTACAGACTCAACAAAAGTGTAAGCTCCGCTCTTTGGAGATTTTACCATTTTGATGGCTTTCGTCAATCTTTTAGAACTTGTTTGTAAACTTGCTACGGTCTTCTTTGCCATGATTAATATGCTTTAGCTTCATTTCTGCAGTGCAGAAATTTATTTAATTTCTTTATGAACAGTCATACGCTTTAAAATCGGATTGAATTTTTTGATTTCCATCCGTTCTGGCGTATTCTTCTTGTTTTTAGTGGTAATGTAACGCGAAGTACCTGGTTGCCCAGATTCTTTATGCTCAGTACATTCTAAAATAACCTGAATTCTATTTCCTTTTTTTGCCATTGTAATCTAATATTTTCAGATTTATTTCAACGCACCTTGAGCTTTCGCTTCTTTCAATACAGCTGAAATACCTTTCTTATTGATGATTTTTAATCCCTTCGCAGAAACTTTTAAAGTTACCCAACGATCTTCTTCAGGAATGTAAAAACGCTTCTTTGAAAGATTTACATTAAATCTTCTTCTCGTTTTATTGACAGAGAAAGAAACATTGTTTCCAAACATCGCTCTCTTTCCAGTAATTTCACAAACTTTTGACATTACACTGATTTTTTTACAGGCTGCAAATTTATATCTTTTTTACGGTACGTACAAAATTCTTATTCAGAATTTTAAAATTTCTTTTTGCAGTAGTTCAAAAGCCTTGTTTACAGCCTTTTGAACGATACGTTCACGATGGTTACCCATCATAAATTTTTCAGAAAAAACACCTTGGGGAGAAGCAATGGCCAAATACACCGTACCCACGTCTACATCTGAATCTCCTTTCGTCGGACCTGCATTACCAGTAGTAGCTACTGCGAAGTCCGTTTTCATCAATTTTCTCGCATTCTGAGCCATAGCTTTTGCAACTGCTGAACTGACAACGGAATGCTTTTCTATTAGCTTTTCGGAAATCTCCAAAACATTGATTTTAGCTTCCGTCGCGTAGCTAACAACGCTTCCTTTAAAATAGGCAGATGCACCTGGTAGTGCAGTTATTCTTTGTGCAATTTTACCACCAGTACAACTCTCTGCAGTTGCTAAGGTTAGATTCTTTTTGGTAAATAATTTTGCTACTACTTCTTCTAAGGTTTCCTCATCTTCGACACCGTAAATAATATCACCAATTAAAGGATGTAACTTTTCCATCTCAGCATCTACAGCTTTTACCAAAACTTCTTGGTTTTGGCCTTTTGCTGTTAATCGCAATCGCACCTTGCCTAAGTTAGGTAAATAAGCAAGTTTAATAAAT
>CALHCJ010000160.1 GCA_937936275.1 uncultured Flavobacteriaceae bacterium | reverse complement strand
TACCACGAACGGGCAATATTGATGCGGTCTTTGTTGACCTGCGTCCATTTTTTGCCAGCATCAGTAGATTTATAAACTCCTCCTTTGGTTCCCTCTGCTTCGATAACCGCGTAAACAATTTCATTATTGGCTCTGGATACTGAGATTCCAGCTTTGCCAAAATCTTTTGGAAGGCCTTCTTTCATTTTTTTCCAAGTACTTCCACCGTCAGTGGATTTGTATAATCCAGAGTCCTTTCCACCAGATTCCATAATCCAAGGATATCTACGATGTTCCCACATCGCCGCATAAAGAATTGATGGATTTTTCATATCCATGGATAAATCAGATGCCCCCGTTTTATTATTAACAAAAAGGGTGCGTTCCCAAGTAGCGCCTCCATCCATAGAACGATAAATTCCACGTTCAGTACTTCCGCCGTATTGCGCCCCTTGCGCTGCTACATAAATAATATCAGGATTCGTTGGATGAATAACAACATCAGAAATATGTCTTGATTTATCTAAACCAATATGTTTCCAAGTTTTACCTGCATCGGTAGACTTGTAAACCCCATCTCCCATCGAAGTCATTACCCCACGAGCCGCATGTTCGCCCATGCCAGCAATCACGATATTCGAATTGCTTTCAGAAACAGCAATGGAACCGACGGTTCCGGTTTTTAGAAACCCATCAGAAATATTTTTCCAGCTAATTCCATCATCAACTGTTTTGTAAATACCGCCACCAACGGTACCCATGTAATAGGTCATAGGTTCACCTACTACTCCTGATGATGCAACACTTCGCCCACCTCGAAACGGGCCGATGTTCCTCCATTTGAGTCCGTGGAACATGGAATCTTGCACTGTAATTGCGGGCGTAGTTGATTTCTTTTTTCTTCTTTGGGATTGCAGGGTTAGGGGGAGGATGAGTAATGCGATTAAGAGTAATTTTAAAGTTTTCATAGATTTCAAAATTGGTTGGCTAATTATTAATTCAATCTGTCACATCGAGCGGAGTCGAGATGCCCGTGTCTAAAATGGTTCTCGACTCCGCTCGAACTGACAGCTCTTTTATTGTTCTTTGTCTTTAATCCAACCCACCTTTTCGCTCTGGGCTTCTTGGCGTGGGCCATTTCAGAGGGTCACCAGTTCTTCTACTCTTTCCAATCAAAGTAGCTTTTTCTCGAGATGTCTTTTCTGGGTCTTCACTTGCCATATAGGTCAATATTGCGGTGAGTATGGCATTATTTCGTACATCATCAAAAACAATTTTATCATAGGTGTCTAGATTGGTATGCCAAGTGTAGTTCCAATAACTCCAACTTAATGAACTTAATGAGAATCCAGGAGCACCCGCGGCAACAAAGGAGGCATAATCTGAACCACCGCCTCCTGGAGTTCCAGGAAATGTGGTTTCAATATGTTTTGTAATGTCCTCGGGAACCGCCTCTAACCATTTACCCAAATAATCATAGGCATGTAAAAACCCTTGTCCCGAGAGACGAACTACACGACCTGTTCCATTATCTTGATTGAACAGCGCTTGCAAGTTCTCAACGATTTTAGGATGGTCCTCAACAAAAGCCCTTGAACCATTTAAACCTTGTTCTTCACTTCCCCAATGTCCGATTAATATGGTACGTTTTGGATTAGGATATACTTTTTTAAGAATTCGTGCTGCTTCCATCATCGTAATGGTACCAGTGCCGTTATCGGTTGCGCCCGTTGCACCGTCCCAAGAATCAAAATGGGCCGAGAGAATGACATACTCGTTGGGAAGTTCTTTTCCAGGAATTGTAGCAATCGTATTAAAGGTTGGCACAGCACCCATATCGGTAGATTCGGCAACTACTTTTATTTGCGGATTTGAACCGTTTTTAACCATACGATACAAGAGCCCGTAATCTTCAAGGGAAAGATCAACAGCGGGAATTTTATCTGTTCCTGCACTAAAAATCTTATTCGCTCCAAATCCGTTTGACCAACGTGATTGAACGATCCCAACTGCGCCTGCGGCTTCGAGTGCTTTGTTTATATTTCGACTGGTATAGCCCGTGTTATTCATATTAGCGCGCCAAGCTGACCGAAGTGTGTCACGTTCGGTTTTCATTTTTTCGAAGGATTCTTCAGTGGCAAATTCTTCCCAGTTGTAATCCGGCCTTCCGGTGGGTTGGTTCATAGAGACCATGACGAATTTTCCTTTGACGTTCGGAAGCCATTTTACAAATGCCAATGAATCTGAAACTTCAGGAAGCGCAATGAGATTTGTAGTGACCCCTTTCTTTCCTGTAGACGGACTCCATGCCAATTGCATTCCGCTTAGAGAAACCACACGCGGAGAGACAAGGTCGATATGCGTGATACCACGTTGCCATCCTTTCCATTTACCCCATTCTTGATTTTCAGCAGAAATGCCCCATTCAGCATATTTTTTGACTGCCCAATCATGTGCATTTTTCATTTGTGGAGTACCCACCAAACGAGGCCCGATAACATCCATCAAATGATGAGCTAAGGGTTCTAATTGTGAGTTTTCATTCGCTTCTTTTTGAATGGCTTCCACAATTTCTTCTGTAGTTTGTGAGAATCCAAGAGTAATAAAAAGCAGGCATGCGCAGGTGAGTAGTCCTTTTTTCATTTTCGATTGTTCTTAGGTTAAAAGAGTTAACTAATATACTGATAAAGGGGGAAGTATGTGAATTTCAGTTTTAGGTCTTTCTTGACTATAATTTTTTATCCAAAGCCAAAATAGTTTGCAATAAAACGTTAGCACCATTCGCCATGTCTTCTGGTGAAGTAAATTCTTTTGGAGAGTGACTAATGCCACCGTTACTGGGTACGAAAATCATTCCTGTCGGAGCAATCAAGGCCATATCTTGCGCATCATGCCCAGCACCGCTTGGCATTCTTTTGGTAGACAAGCCAAGTTTTTTTGCGGCCGCCCCAATTGCATCTTGAATTTCGGAAGTCATCATTGCAGGGTCAGCGGTAGTATCTAAAGGGCGGAATTCAATCTGAACATCAGAATCTTTTGCGATTTCCTCACCTTTAGTCTTGATTGCTTGATACACTTTTTCAATAATGTCGGAGGATAAATCTCGAATCTCTAGGCTCGTCACCACTTTACCAGGAATCACATTCGGCGCTCCTGGCTCTGCCTTTATTTTGCCGACGGTACCTACCTGTGCTCCATCAAAACTATTGGTAATTTCATTTACGGCAACGATAAATTTAGCCGCTGCGAGCAAGGCATCTTGACGGGCATTCATAGGAGTTGTGCCCGCATGGTTTGAGAAACCTGTGAATTCAACATCCCACCATTTGAGTCCGACAATACCTTCTACGATTCCGATATCAATATTTTCTTTTTCAAGAGTTCCACCTTGTTCAATATGGAGTTCCAAAAAAGCGGCGATTTCATCTTTCTTACGCGCTACTTCTGCAATACGAGTGGTGTCACCACCAAGTCGCATAATACCTTCACCCATGGTAAAGCCAGTAGAATTAACCACCTTTAGCGCATCTTTTCCTAAATGCCCTGCTATGGCCCTGCTTCCCATTACACCACCTTCTTCGTTAGAAAAGATGATGATTTCCAAAGGATGTCTGGTTGTTATCTTATTTTCATTCAAGACTTCTAATACCTCGAGTGCGGCCATAGAACCAACACAACCATCATAATTACCTCCGTTAGGTACCCGATCAATGTGTGAACCGAAAGAAATAGGTTTTAAGGATGGTTTTTTGCCTTGGCGTTTTCCGATAATGTTTCCCGCAAAATCAATATGAACTTCCAATCCTAGATTCGTTAAGGATTGAACCACCCATTGTTGAGCAGCCACGTCGGCATCACTAAAAGCAACCCGCTCGGTTTCACCATTTTCTTGAAGACCAAATTTTGCCAACTCAAAAATGCGCTTTTCAAGTCGGTCTTGGTTGATTTGAGGTTTTTGGGCTTGTAAAAGGATACATCCGAAGAAAAATAAAGAAATTATAAAGCGTATCATAAGGTCTAAAATTTGCTTTGAAAGTACTGAAAACAATTCAATTTTAGCGATACCGTCAAGGATTATATGAAAGCAGCAAAGGATAAATATATAACACCATTATATTTGGAATGAGCGTTAAACGGTAGGCGCGATTAGACAAGTTACCGCAATAAAAAACAGAAATATGAATACAGATATTAAAGAGATTGAAGAAAGATTGAAAGATGTAGTAGAAAAGAATGAAGATTCTGTTAAAGGCTTCGAAAAAGCTGCTGATTATGCAAAAGAACTGGGAACAAAAAGTTATTTTGAAAAGAAAGCGGAAGAGCGCAAGCGTTTTATAAAACAATTGCGAAATGCAACACCAGCCTTAGAAATAGGAAATTCAAAAGTTGAAGGGTCAACCAAAGGAGCAGTACACCGCTCTTGGATGGATGTAAAAGCATTGTTTTCTGGCGATAATGATGAAGCCATGTTAAAAGAAGCTGTTCGTGGAGACAAAGCAGCAATCGATGAGTATAGCGAAGTGATGGCAGAAACAATGATGCCGCATCGCGTTAAAGAAATTCTCAGAGAGCAAAAAGATACCATACAGAATGATCTGGAAACCTCAGAGATTTTAGAGAATTTTAGGTAATAGCTAACCAATTATAGAATTAGCCTTCCTTTGGGAAGGCTTTTTTTATGCAAAAATTGAAAGAACATCTTTTTGTAAAATAATGGGTGTTAGTTTATTTGCTTAAAATACTTCAATTTGACCCAAACGTTAAGAAAGCACAAAACGAACGACAAACATAGAAGTCCGCTTTTACGATTTTAAAAATGGACCTTAACTTAATTATTTAAATTGCTTCGTCTTTTCGTCTTTTTTAAAATTTTAATCCTCTTTGTATTGGCAAGCAATGCGGTGTTTGGTCAGGATATAGATCAGCAACTATCCTTCCAACTGAGCAATGATAAGTTTGCCGATAGAGATCAATATTTTACCAGCGGTCTCTATTTTCGCTATCAAAAAGAAGTAAATCGAAATTTTATAGTACCCAAAACTGATACGAATAGACTGCAATTAAGTATTAGTCTCGGAAACGAAATATATTCGCCTACTAGTCTATCTTCGATATCCACTTCAGATTTTGATCGACCTTTTGCAGGGTGGTTATTTGGTAAGTTTGAAGTGGGCTCTATTAAGGAGCGATCCGCATTTTTTCTAGGTTTTGAAACAGGAATCACTGGAGAAGAATCACTAGCAGGTACTTTACAAATTGCATTGCATGACCTTTTCGGAATTGATAGTCGACCCACCTGGGTTGAAGAAATTGAATTTAAGTGGCTTTTTAATTTAAAAACAGTACATACTTTTGATTTAACTTCAAATTCTAGAAATGCACTTCAATATCGAATTTCGCCAAGTTTGGGTACAAAAGACATTTATCTAGAAAACGATATTCGTTATTTTTTTGGAAAATTGAATCCTTTTCAAAATAGTTCGAGAATAGGTCTTGTAAATACAAGTTCAGCTAAAGAATTTTTTGGTTATGTTTCAGTAGGATATAAATATGTTGCGCATAATACATTAATTCAAGGCAGTCTTTTTAGCGATGATGTTTTGTTCACGAGTGATATTACAAACCACATACTAAAGGCAGAGGTGGGTGCCGTATTTCAAGCCAAAAAAAATATGTTTAAGGTGATATATAACTTTAATACTAAAGAAACGCCACGTTCTACATCGCATATCTATGGTTCTTTAGTGTACGCCAGAAGTTTTTAGTTTGAATCATGGTAATTTAGTCTCTTATGGCTACATAAATATCAACTTCAGCATCCGAAGGGTTTCTCGCCTTTTCACCATAAATCTCAAAATCTGCAGTATAAAGTCGGTTTAGTTTTGTATTCCAAATTTCTACCCAAGTATCGTAGACAGCACCTTTGGTTACATCGCCTTTAGCAATGAATGTAGTAAAAGTGCCACCTTCAAAAGATTGAGACATCATTCCGTCAGGAATACCCTCTAATGAACTTACACTACAGCCCAATATCGTATCATAGGGTTTGGTATGATCGCTTTCGTAGTTGGTATAGATAGCGTAAATATCATCACTCAATCTGTTGGGAATTTTTTCTAAGATTCCTTCGGTCATAAATCGTTCCCAGAGTGAACCAATGTCCGAGGCTGCTTGTCCGTTTTCGTTGGTTGTTCGTACTTTGATTCCGATGATCTGAAAGGGAGCGATTTT
>CALHCJ010000159.1 GCA_937936275.1 uncultured Flavobacteriaceae bacterium | reverse complement strand
TAAACTCCGGCAGTGCTGCCAGTGATTTAGCCGTGCGTTTAGCAACAAATCATACCAAAAAATCAAAGCTAATGGTCTTAGAACACGGCTACCATGGAAACACGAGAATGGGTATCGATATCAGTTCGTATAAATACAATCAAAAAGGCGGAGGAGGACGACAGTCATATATTATTGAAACTCCTATGCCTAAAGCTTTCCAATCAGGATTTGAGGATAACGGAGAAGCAGGAAACCACTTTGCGACCCTTGCTCAAAACCAAATAAAAAATAACGCTGGTGAAATAGCTGCATTTATTGCCGAACCTATTGTGGGTTGTGGAGGGCAAGTGCCATTGGCGAAAGGATACTTGAAATCGGTTTATAAGTCGGTTAGAGAAAATAATGGAATTTGTATTAGTGATGAGGTCCAAGTTGGCTTTGGTCGCTTAGGAGATCATTTCTGGGGATATGAAATGTACGATGTCATACCCGATATGGTAATTATCGGTAAGCCCATGGGGAACGGACACCCCATTGGAGCTGTGGTGACTACCTCTGAAATTGCGCAAAGTTTTGAAAATGGATTAGAGTTTTTTAGCTCCTTTGGGGGAAATCCAATTTCTTGTGCTATCGGAGAAGCGGTATTGGAGGTTATTGAACAAGAACATCTGCAGCAGTGGGCTAAAGACGTTGGTGATTACCTAATCAAAAGTTTAAGAAACTTACAATCTGAGTTTAAAGCTATTGCAGATGTTCGGGGTAGCGGACTATTTATTGGTATCGAAATTACTCGTGCCAATGGCGATCCGAATACACCCTTAGCATCAAAGATAAAAAATGAACTACGTAAGAAATATATTTTAACAAGTACAGATGGTCCTTTCAACAATGTAATAAAAATCAAACCACCCTTAAGTTTTACTAAGGCTAACACCGAAACTCTTGTTAAGAGTATTCGAGAAATTTTAATGCTAAATGAAAAAAATTAGATACATTTAGCAATACACAATTTAAAAGTACAATGAAAAGTTCTCTCTTAAAAGATATCGGTTTAGCAGTATTGAGAATACTACCTTCTTTAATGATGTTAACACACGGTTACCCAAAATTTCAGAAATTAATAAGTGGTGATTTTGAATTTGGAGACCCTATTGGCATTGGTGCTGCACCTTCACTTTTTCTAACTGTTATAGGAGAATTTGTTTGCCCTATATTATTAATTGTTGGATTTAAAACTCGCTGGGTTGCAATTCCCTCGGCCATAACAATGCTGGTTGCGGCCGTAATTGTTCATGGTGATGACCCTTTTGGCACAAAAGAAAAAGCATTGCTTTATCTTACATTTTTTATTGCGATTATTTTATTAGGACCGGGAAAATACAGTATTGACAAAAAATAGACTACATAATTTTTACAAGAAGTTCTTTAAGTAAGTCGCCTTGTGAAACATTGGTTGCTCCTACCCCTTTACCTTTTAAATCAAGTTCTCGAAGGTTTGAAATAATACTGCTTACCTTTTTCATGGGGTAATTTTTAGCTGCAATACGGTATTCATCTACAAAATATGGATTAATTCTTAGGGCACTAGCGACACTTTTTGGGTTGTGATCTTTCATACCATGGTATTTCAATAACTGGGTAAAGAAAGTATTTAACAGCGTAATCGTAACAACGAACGGATTGTCTTTTGGATTTTGTGAAAAGTAGTTCAAAATTCTTGTAGCCTTGATGACGTTGCGTTCTCCAATAGCTTTCTTTAATTCAAAGTTATTGTAGTCTTTACTAATCCCAATATTTTCTTCTATAGCCTCTGGCGTAATTTCTTTATCCTTAGAAATTACTAATTCTAATTTTTCAAGCTCATTGCTTATCTTACTCAAATCTGTACCTAAAAACTCTACTAATAAGCTTGCCGCTTTAGGAGTTATTTTATAACCCTTACCCGCTAGTATCTTTCGAATCCAATCCGCAACCTTGTTTTCATATAACTTTTTGCTCTCGAAACAAACTCCATTCTTCTTGATTTCTTTGTAAACCGATTTTCGCTTATCGAATTTACTGTACTTATAACAAAGTACCAGAACCGTAGTGGGTTGCGGATTTTTAGCATAGGCACTTAACTTTTCGATTGTTCTGGCAAGATGTTGGGCTTCTTTTACGATAACAACTTGTCTTTCAGCCATCATAGGATATCGCTTTGCATTGCTCACGATATCTTCAACAGAAACGTCTTTTCCGTATAAAACCATTTGATTGAAACCACGTTCAGCCTCACTCAAGACATTACTTTCAATGAACTCGGCAATACGGTCTATATAGTAGGGCTCTTCACCCGTCAATAAGTAGATAGGTTTGACGTTACCACTCTTGATATCGTTGACTATCTGTTTTACTTCATCCATCCAAAAAAAATCATCAAATTTGTGACATGCAGCCATTGAACTTTCCAGCATGCTCCTTTCGCTTCAAAAATAGCGAAAATAAAGTCCTTATTTTTGATGTTATCCGCAAAAAATTCGTGGTTTTACAACCCGAAGAATGGGTAAGACAACACCTTATTCATTACCTAATTTATATCAAAAAATATCCAAAAAGTTTAATTAACGTAGAAAAACAACTCACTATAAATGGACTTAAAAAAAGATATGATGTTGTTGTTTTTAATTCTGATGGATCAATTGCAATTTTATGCGAGTGTAAATCGCATCATATTAAAATTGATCAGACCACTTTCGACCAAATTGCTCGTTATAATATGAATCTCAAATCTAATTATCTCATGGTCACCAATGGTTTGGATCATTTTTATTGTAAAATGGATTTCGAGAAAGAAAAGTATTCGTTTCTAAGAGATATTCCTGATTTTAGCCGTTAATTTGCCTTCGTTTTGAAAATAGCTGTAGTCATATTAAATTGGAATGGAAAGGAACTTTTAGAAAGCTATCTACCTTCAGTTACCCAGTTTTCTGATGATGCAGAGATTTATCTGGCCGATAATGCTTCAACGGATGATTCTGTCACTTTTGTACAAACAAAATACCCGGCCATAAAAATTATTCAGAATGAAAGTAATGGAGGTTATGCAAAAGGGTATAATGATGCTTTAAAGCATATAAAAGCGGATGTATTTTGCCTTTTAAACTCAGATGTAGAAGTCACTCCCAATTGGCTTCACCCCATTATCGAAACATTTCATGCCTTTCCTAAGGCATCTATCATTCAGCCTAAGATTTTGGACCTTAAAAAGAAAGATCACTTTGAATATGCAGGAGCTGCAGGTGGTTTCATTGATCAATTAGGATATCCTTTTTGTAGAGGTCGTGTATTTCAAGTCTTAGAGAAAGATGAAGGTCAATATGATGATGTAAAAGAGATATTCTGGGCGACCGGGGCTTGTATGTTCATAAAAAGTGATTTGTTCCAAGAACTAGGCGGGTTTGATGAAGACTATTTCGCACACCAAGAAGAAATTGATTTGTGCTGGCGTGCAAAAAATGCTGGTCACAGCGTCTACTATGTCGGAATGTCACGCATCTATCATCTAGGAGGTTCCACGCTTAGCAACATGAATCCGAAGAAAACCTATTTAAATTTCAGAAACTCCTTGTTTTCAATCACAAAAAACCTACCGAGAAGAAAAGCCTTCGTAGTGATTTTTCTTAGACTCATTCTAGACGGAGTGGCTGCGCTGCGATTTGTTTTTCAATTAAACTTTAAACACTGTTTTGCCGTTTTAAAGGCGCATCTTAGCTTTTACAGGCACTTCGGCAAGATGTATCGTAAAAGAGAAAAAGCTAATTTTATATTAAAATATTATGCCACGAAGTCCATCGTATGGTCTCACTTCGTACATCAAGTGAAAGTTTTTAAAGGATTAGTAAAAGATTAACTAGTTTTAAAAAAACATCGTAGCACAATTTTATATAGTTTTGATACGACGAAACCATTTGAACAATTACAAAAATTAAATAAGTAACAGTATTATGAAAAAAATCATTTTAGGTGTTTTAGGAGCAACTTTTTTGCTTTCATCGTGCGTTTCACAAAAGAAATTTGCTGAAATGGAAGCTAAAGCCAAAGAGGCTCAAGATTTATTAAACTCAGCAACGGTCAAATTAAACGATTGTCTAGAAGATAAGGCAACGGCAACTTCAAGATTGCAAACCTTAGAAGACCAAAACGCATTTTTGAAAGCAAACAATCAAGAGTTAATTAACAATATGGGTAATTTGACCACCTTAACTACAAAAGGTGCTGAAAACCTAGAGAAGTCTTTAGAAAGCTTACAAGAAAAAGATTTAACTATACGTAAATTGAATGATGCGATTACGCGAAGAGATTCTGTGAATCTTTCTCTTGTTCAGAGTTTAAAGGGTGTGCTGGGTAATTTAGATGATGAAGATATTGAAATCAGTGTCGAGAAAGGTGTAGTTTTCGTTTCTATTTCAGACAAGCTTTTATTTAGCAGCGGAAGCTACAATATTACTAGCAAAGCGAAAACAGTATTAGGTAAAGTTGCTCAAGTAGTGAACAACAAGCCTGATTTCGAATTTATGGTAGAAGGTCATACAGATGATGTGCCTTACGGAAGAAAAGGTAATATTTTAGATAACTGGGATTTAAGTGTAAAACGAGCTACAGCCGTAGTACGTGTACTTCAAAACGATTATAATGTTGATCCTAAGCGAATGACCGCAGCGGGTAGAGCAGAATATGTACCTGTTTCTATGACAGAAAAATCAAAAAACAGAAGAACTAGAATTGTCGTTCTTCCAAAAATTGATCAATTCTATAGTATGATTGAAGAAGGAATGAAAGATCCTGCTATCAACAACTAAGACCAAAAAGTCATTTAAAAAAAGTGCGCCTATGAGCGCACTTTTTGTTTTTATATCTTTTTGAATTTCTTAGAGAATATCCAAACTTCCCTTTCCTTCCCGAATAACTTCTGGTTCGTACTGAGAAAGATCAATTACGGTAGAAGCTACGTTATCACCATAACCTCCATCGATTACAACATCCACCAGATTATCCCATTTTTCTAAAATTAAACTAGGGTCGGTTGTGTATTCTAATAGTTCATCTTCATCTCGAATGGAAGTAGAAACTATAGGGTTTCCTAACTCTCGCACTAACGCTTGAGCAATAGCATTATCTGGCACGCGAATACCAACCGTCTTCTTTTTTTTAAACACCTTTGGTAGATTATTATTGCCAGGTAAGACGAATGTATATGGCCCAGGCAAAGCTCTTTTTAAAATTTTGAAAGTAGCGGTATCAATCTGTCTCACATAGTCCGAAAGGTTACTCAAATCCGCACAAATAAAAGACCAGTTTGCCTTTTCAACCTTAATTCCCTTGATACGAGCAATTTTCTCTAAGGCTCTTGTATTCGTTATATCGCAGCCCATACCATAGACAGTGTCGGTAGGATAAATAATTAAACCTCCTTTACGCAACACCTCCACTACCCTAAGTATTTCTTTAGGGTTTGGGTTTTCTTCATATATTTTGATGAATTCAGCCATTATAACACTGCAAGTGAATTACAACTTTAAAGTACTTCTAATTTTGCAAAACGTAAAAGCAACTTCTTAACATCTCCCTTATCGAATAGAATTTCAGCCTTTTTATCATTACCTACGCCTTCGATCTTAATAACTTTTCCTCTCCCAAAACGCGTATGGTTAACCAAAGCGCCAGCTGCTAAATTTGGATCGATAACATTAGTGTTTCCAACAGGTGATGCGATTTCAGGTTTTAGTTTACGAAGCTTTCGCAGTTGATTCTCATTGGGCTTACCAACAAGTGGGGGTGTCCCTTTTTTTGGCTTAATCTGACGCAATTTGCTTTTATCAATCTCACCGAAAATATCATTATCAATTAAAGGTTTATATCGGTATTGAGCGGAATCAATTGGCGTTAAATTTTCTACATATTTTTCATCAATCTCTTCTAAAAAACGACTAGGCTCAGCATCTATTAATTTACCCCAACGATAACGATTTTGGGTATATGTTAAATACGCTTGTTTCTCAGCTCTCGTGAGTGCTACATAAAATAATCTTCGTTCTTCCTCTAATTCGCTTCTCGTGTTCATACTCATGCCTGAAGGAAAAAGATCTTCCTCCATGCCCACAATATAGACATACGGAAATTCTAGCCCCTTCGCCAAGTGAATCGTCATTAAAGCTACACGATCGTCATCTCCTGTGTCTTTATCTAAATCGGTAGCAAGCGCTACGTCTTCTAAAAATTCTGAGATATCTCCTGTAGCGCCATCCAATTCTTTCTGACCTTCCACAAAATCTTTGATTCCGTTGAGAAGCTCTTCGATATTTTCCATCTTTGCAATACCCTCTGGTGTACCATCCTTTTTAAACTCTAAAAGAATTCCGGTTTTCTTCGCTACATGTTCAGATAAAGTAAATGCATCTGTACCTTGACTCATGATCTGAAAACTTTGAATCATGGTTACAAAGTCTTGTAATTTTCTTTTGGTACCTGCATTAATTTTTAAATCGATTTTTTCAATGTTCTCAATCACCTCAAAAATTGATCTTCCGTAGTGATTAGCAGCAACGACTAACTTATCGACGGTAGTATTACCAATGCCTCGGGCAGGGAAATTAATAACTCGTTTTAATGCCTCCTCATCTTTCGGATTAATGACGAGTCGTAAATAGGATAGTACGTCTTTGATCTCTTTACGTTGATAAAAGGACAGCCCCCCGTAGATACGATACGGAATATCACGCTTGCGAAGCCCATCTTCTATAGCTCTTGACTGTGAATTCGTACGGTATAGCA
The DNA here is from genome assembly GCA_937936275.1 of uncultured Flavobacteriaceae bacterium. Taxonomy (GTDB): domain Bacteria; phylum Bacteroidota; class Bacteroidia; order Flavobacteriales; family Flavobacteriaceae; genus Maribacter_C. The sequence goes on along the minus strand of CALHCJ010000159.1, from coordinate 6,981 downwards.
CTGCGAAATTACCGTTGGGCATCTGATGTTGCATACGATTCTCCCAGATGGAGTTTGCAACATACCGACCTTCTTCCGCATCTGTAGGACTTCGATGTATGATAATGGGCGGTCCATCATCATTACTAGTCCAAACAACTTTTTCTAATTGATCTTTGTTATTTGCAATAATGGAGTTCGCAGCGTTCACTATATTTTTCGTGGAACGATAATTCTGTTCCAAGCGGTACATTCCAACGTTGTCATAATCTTTTTGAAAATTCAGAATGTTACTAATATTAGCACCGCGGAAAGAGTAAATACTCTGGGCATCATCACCTACCACGCAGATGTTTTGATATCGGTCAGAGAGTGCTTTTACAATGAGATATTGAGAGTGATTGGTATCTTGATACTCATCTACCAAAATATATCGAAACCGATCTTGGTACTTCGCCAACACTTCCGGAAAGCGATTCAATAGCTCATTCGTACGCAACAAGAGATCATCAAAATCCATAGCACCAGCCTTAAAGCAGCGTTCAACGTAGTTATGATATATATCACCCATTCGGGGGCGCTTTGCCATCGCATCGGCTTCAACCAATTCAGGATTATTGAAATACGCCTTTACGGTAATCAAACTGTTCTTATAAGAGGAGATTCTATTTTGTACTTGTTTGTATTTGTAAACGTCTTTGTCCAACCCCATTTCTTTGATGATCGAAGAAATCAAACGTTGAGAATCTTGCGTATCATAAATGGTAAAGTTGCTTGGAAAACCTAATTTATCTCCATCATACCGTAAGAGTTTTGCAAAAACGGAATGGAATGTGCCCATCCATAAATTCTTAGTTTCTGCTGTTCCTGCGATATCAGAAATTCGCTTTTTCATTTCACGAGCTGCCTTATTGGTAAAGGTCAGCGCCAAAATATTGAACGCATCAACCCCTTGCGCCATCAAATGAGCGATACGATAGGTAAGTACACGAGTTTTTCCTGAGCCTGCTCCTGCGATCACCATGAGTGGTCCGTCTTTGTGCAATACAGGTGCCCTTTGGGCATCATTCAACTGGTCAATAAAATTCTCCAAAAGCGGGTTTGAATTGTTATAAATTAGGAACGTGAATTTAGCTATAATAACCCTTATCCTAAAAACTTGATTTCAATAATTATGAACAATGCGACGCGGGTTTTGGCTAATTTGAATATATTTAAAGATTGAATACGTTTCCATGAAAAAAATATATTATCTCCCCTTACTATATGCTTTCCTGTTTGCTCCTGCCTTAAAGGCACAAGAAAAGAAAACAGGTCCTGTCATAGAAGAATACGGTAAAGTATGGGCGATTGAAAACCCTGATTTTAAAGTTGATATCAGCAAAGAGTATAAAGCTGTTTTTGATATCATGAACAGTCCGAAAAGTCATGGTCTTGTAAATACATCTATTGAGACTGCTGCTCGATTTTTAAATATGCATGCGCAAAGCGGCGTTCCTGTTGGTCAACTAAAAGTTGCTTTGGTAGTGCACAATGCTGCCTCTAAAGATGTAATTACCAATGAGGCATATAAAAAACGCTATGGTACAAATAACCCTAATCAAAAATTAATCAAAGCTTTGTTAGATGCAGGTGGACAAGTTATTTTCTGTGGACAATCTTCCCTTTCAAGAGATTTCCCAAGAGAAGATTTAATTGAGGGAGTACAACTCTCTCTTTCTGCAATGACGGCTATTATTCAATTACAAGACGAGAATTACAGACTTATTAAATTTTAAATTTAAGAATACTAACTATGAAAAAATTACTGCTGGCAGCAATGCTATTTTCAGGATGTTTTGCCATTGCGCAAGGCTCTAATTTACAAAAAGACTACAATGCTGTCGAAAGTAAGGTTGTGGAATGGCGCAGAGATATTCACCAAAACCCAGAATTGGGTAATCGTGAGTTCAAAACTGCTGAAAAAATTGCCAAACATCTGAAATCGTTAGGTATCGAAGTGCAAACAGGTGTCGCACACACGGGAGTTGTCGGACTCTTAAAAGGTGATATGCCTGGAAAAGTAGTGGCGCTGAGGGCTGATATTGACGCACTTCCAGTAATTGAACGCAATGATCTTCCCTATAAGTCAACTTTGACTTCTGAATTTTTAGGAGAGAAAGTTGGTGTAATGCATGCTTGTGGTCACGATACGCATACCGCAATACTGATGGGCGTTGCAGAAGTTTTATCTAAAAACAAAGATAAAATTAAAGGCACTGTGAAATTTATTTTTCAACCTGCGGAAGAAGGACCGCCACCTGGTGAAGAAGGGGGTGCTTTATTGATGGTGAAAGAAGGTGTGATGCAAAACCCAAAAGTTGATGCCATTTTCGGATTACATATCAATTCGCAAACTCCAGTAGGTATGATTAAATATAAATCTGGCGGAACCATGGCAGCAGCACAGAGCTTTACAATCAAAGTGAATGGAAAACAATCGCACGGATCACAACCATGGTCTGGTGTTGATCCGATTTTGATCTCTGCTAAAATTATTGACGGACTTCAAACTATTATCAGTAGGGAAACCGAACTTACCAACGAAGCAGCTGTAATTACCGTTGGAAAAATCAAAAGTGGTGTTCGATTTAACATCATTCCAGAAGATGCGGAAATGATTGGTACCATTCGTACACTGGACTATGACATGAAAGATAAGCTTAACAAGCGTATGGTTGAAATGGTCGAAACGATTGCCAAAGCATATGGTGGGACAGCTACCTGTGAAATCAAAGATGCAACCGATATAACTTATAACCATCCAGAATTGGTGGAACAGATGCTACCTACGATCTTGAGAACGGCAGGTACCGAAAACGTAAAAATTCAAAAAGCAATTACCGGTGCTGAAGATTTCTCTTATTTCCAGAGAGAAGCGCCAGGATTTTTCTTTTTCTTGGGAGGCATGACGCCCGGAAATACAGAATCTTTCCCGCATCATACTCCGGACTTTTTAATAGATGACAGTGGATTGATATTGGGCGTAAAAACCCTAACAGAAATGAGTCTTGATTATCTGAATAGTGATAAAACGCCAATGCTTGAAGCCCCTATGAAAGGGAAGTAATTGAATTGGCATGGTAGATTTAAGATTCATTATGTAAAGTTCAAAAAAGAATTTCACCACTTTGAACCTTGAACTTACTACAAGACATGATGAAACATTGAACCTATCTGGAGCCTAAAACTGAACACGCTCTTGAACTTTTTACTTATGGATGCAATTTTAAATATACTTTCAACCATCCCTTGGTGGGGATATGTACTTGGATTCCTAGGCATAGTAGCCTTCCGAGATATTTTTGTTCAAAAATCACATACAATCTCTCACAACTACCCAATTGTAGGTCATTTACGGTATTGGATGGAAAGTATTGGTCCGGAAATGCGTCAGTATTTTGTAGCGAATAATCGCGAAGAACTTCCCTTTAATCGCATCGAAAGAGGTTGGATCTATGCATCAGCCAAAAAGGAAAACAACTACGAAGGTTTTGGTACAGACCGAGATATTTATGAGCATCAACATATTTTTATTAAAAATCAGATGATGGCTTATAAAATATCTGAGCATCATCCGAATATTGATCATGCTGATTTTTTACCCTGTGCTAAAGTAATGGGAGCCTACAACAAAAGAAGAAAACCATACCGGCCAGCATCAGTCATAAATGTATCTGCAATGAGTTTTGGCTCGCTTTCGGCAGCTGCAGTAGAAGCCATTAACAAAGGTGTTGGCAAAGCTGCGGCATATCATAACACCGGTGAAGGAGGACTTTCTCCTTATCATAAACAAGGTGGTGATGTGGTATTTCATTTTGGAACAGGCTATTTTGGTGTTCGTTCGAAAGATGGAAATTTTTCCTTAGAAAAGTTAGTAGAACTCGTTGAAAAGAATTCTTGTATTAAAGCCATTGAGATCAAACTATCTCAGGGTGCAAAACCGGGTAAGGGAGGTGTTTTACCAGGTGCAAAAATCACTAAAGAAATAGCAGAAATTAGAGGTGTGGAAGTCGGGAAAGATGTACTGTCACCTTCGACGCATAAAGCTTTTAGTACAGTTCCTGAATTGATGGCTCTTATTGAAGATATTGCAGAAGCAACCGGATTACCAGTGGGTATTAAAGGTGCCATAGGTAAATTAGATCAATGGGAAGAACTGGCTGATATTATGCAAAAAACAGGTAAAGGTCCTGATTTCATTAGCGTAGATGGTGGTGAAGGCGGTACAGGTGCCGCCCCTCCTTCCTTTGCCGATCATGTTTCCTTACCTTGGGTATACGGATTTTCAAGTTTATATAAAATCTTTCAAACTAGAAACCTTACCAATCGCATAGTTTTTGTAGGAAGTGGAAAATTAGGCTTTCCTGCCAAAGCGGCTATGGCATTTGCCATGGGTGTAGATTGTATCAATGTAGCCAGAGAAGCAATGATGAGCATTGGTTGTATTCAAGCGCAAGTATGCCACACCAATAAATGTCCTGCTGGCATAGCCACCCAAAATAAGTGGCGCCAAAACGGAATTAACATTCCCCTAAAATCTGACAGACTAGCCCAATATTTTAAGACCTTTCGAAAGGAATTGGTTGAAATCACCCATGCGGCAGGCTATGAACACCCCTGTCAATTCGCCATGAATGATATTCAAGTTAATGTCGACGATAACGACCTAACTCGAAATCTGCGGACTACATATGGATATAATAAAACAAAGGTAGATTTTAAAGGAATGCAGGATCTCTTCAACTGTGAACACCTAGGTGGAAAGAATTTCACCAAATCGGTGAAATAATATACTTTTGTTATTGTATTCAAACAAATAGTATATCCCAAAGAAGCCGTTTTATGAAAAGAATTTTACTTTCTCTTAGTTGCATCATCCTTTTTAATATTTCTGCAAATGCTCAAAAAAAGAGTGAACTTCTGGCTGAGATTAGTAGTCTAAAATCTCAACTAGATTCTGTGAGCAATCAAGTTGCAGAAGCACAACGCAATGAAAAGGCTAGTCTTGCAAAAGCAGAATCATTTGAAGCTCAAGCATTCGAATTACGCGATGCCAACAAAACCTTGATGAAAAATTTGAATAGTTTTTCACAATTATCAAGTCAGAACTCTTCCAATATGAATAAGGCCATGGAAAGCCTTAATGCGAAAGAACGTCAACTCAAATCCATTAATGATGCTATTGCTAGTAACGACTCCACCGCTTTAGTTGTTTTGACTAATGCTAAACAAACCTTAGGTGAAAATGCAAAAATAGGAGTGGTGAACGGAATGGTCGTAATTTCTTCAGATTTAACTTCTCTTTTTGGCAGTGATTCAGGGTCAACGATTGTTGTTGAGGCTGAGCCTTGGGTAGAAAAGATTGGGCAGATTTTAATAGCAAATCCTAACATGGCGGTGACCATAGAAGGCTTAAGCATGACCGGGAATTTAGACCTACCAGCACAGCAGGCAGCGGCTATTAGTAATGCTTTCCAACGTTTAACAATAGCACCTGAACGCATTACTGCTTTGGGTAAAGATGGAAACCTAAAAGAAGGTGTTATAATTAAAATTCATCCAAAATTTGATGAATTTTATGCAATGGTAAAGGATAATATGAAGAATGGAAATTAGATATACTTTTTAAAAAAAACCGTCGTTTTAATTGCATAACTAAATACCTAAACAATGACGGGCGATCAAATTTTTCAACTTTTTGCATACCTATTACCATCTGTTGTCACAGGTGCAATCGCATTTTACTTCTTTAGAATGCATACCAATAATGAGGAAGGTCGAAGACGATTCTTACTTCACAAAGACTCTCAAGCAAGTACCTTACCCATTCGATTACAGGCTTACGAGCGTATGGCTTTATTTCTAGAACGTATTTCTATTCCAAGTTTGGTGGTACGTGTAGCACCTAAAACAGCCGACAAAGCTGCTTATGAAAACCTATTGATTAAGAGTATTGAAAACGAATACGAGCATAACCTTTCACAACAAATTTATTTGACAGATGAATTGTGGAATGTAATCAAAGCTGCAAAAACGGCTACTATTCAAATGATTCGTAAAGCAGGAATGAGCGAAACCGATTCTGCTGATAAATTGCGTGAAGATGTATTGACGGAAACGATGGACAAGCAAAACCCGTCTGCAACCGCACTGGCTTTTGTAAAGAAAGAGATTGCCGAACTTTGGTAATACTAGTTAAGACTATTCGTTCTCGTTCGGTTGAATAGGATTCGTTTCTTCGTTTTTATTTTTAGCATATAAATAACCACGTTTCCACCACAACGTCATTTTAGCCTTATCAAAGATCAAAGAATTGGTCGTTAATATCGTTGGTGTATAGTACAAATTGATGATAGCATCTTTTTGATTGGCTACAAACTTTCCGATTCTAATATTTTGATACTCTATACGATCGAGTAAAAAACTTAGCATTGTAGTGAGTAGCTCAAAAGGATTTCGCGACGGCATACGATTCATATAGCTCACTTCAGTATGCAATACCACTACATCAACATCGGTGGCACCCCTTTTAAGTGCTTCTTCGATAGGAACAATGCTCCCGAGTCCTCCATCAGCATATTCACAACCATTCTTACGTACTAAGCTCATAAAGGGCGTATAGTTAGCCGACATCCAAATCCAATCACAATACTCGTCATAAGTACATTCTTTGACAGATTTATATTCGACTTGATTTAAAGATAGATTAGATACAGTAACGACAACATCATTGGGTCCGTTTTTCAACTCTTCAAATTCAGCAATGGTAAGACTATTTCTGATTAATTTACGTAGGTTCTCACTTTCGCCAAAAGTCTTTTTCCCATTGATCAAATTTCTAATCACATTCCAATGATTGATTGATATCTCGTCGATTCCATTCTTTTTTTTGACTAAGAAAGGACAATTACTAAAAATACTCTTTTGGTTGACATTGGAGTAGATCTCTTTTATTTTATC
>CALHCJ010000158.1 GCA_937936275.1 uncultured Flavobacteriaceae bacterium | reverse complement strand
AGATTCTTTTTGATGCGGACGGTAATTTTAAATCTATTCGAAAGTCATTACCCCCGAACTATGACCACGTGCTTTATTAAAAATTTACTATTTGGTTTTATTTTTCTTGGTTTCAATATTTTAATAGCCCAAGATAATTTTACGGGGTACTTTCAGCCTCAAGTTGCAGTGAACTACAAAGTATCAAACAATTACAAACAAAATTTTTCTATTGCGCAACGTAACTATATTTTTGAAGATGAGTCTTCTACCTTTCGAACACGTCAAATTGATTTCGTTCATTTTTCCAACCTAAAAATAAGAGGGAATCAAAGTCTAGCACTAGGCATTCAATATCGTTTTCGTCAAAATTTTGAAACCAGTAAACAAAACGAATTACGTTTAACGCAACAGTATAATATCACTTTCAAACCTAGAGTGGTCCGTTTTGGTCACCGGTTACGATCTGAACAACGAATTACCAAAGAACTTACAATTTATCGCTTTCGCTATCGATTTTCCTTAGATTTTCCTTTACAAGGTGAGCAGTTAGATATTGGTGAGACCTACTTTGTTGGAAATATAGAAGCGCTATTGAGCGTCGCAAACGCCAATGTTCCTGAATATGATCAACGCTTTACGGCAAATTTTGGTTGGCTTCTTCGAGAAAAAACGAGACTCCAAATCGGAGTCGAGTATCGCTTTGAAGATTACACCCACCAAACTGAAAATATATTGTTCGCATTAACCTCGTTAGTTTTATCTCTTTAAGATTTCTAAAAAACTAGCCCTTGGTATTTCTTCAGCTCCTAAACTTTCTAAATGTGGTGTGTGCAGTTGGCAATCTATTAATTGCTTATCTTCCTTTTGAAATTCTTGCGCTAACATTATAAATGCGTATTTCGAAGCATTACTTTTTGTACTAAACATACTTTCTCCACAGAAAACATGACCCATATCAATACCGTACAATCCGCCAACCAATTGATTATTTTCCCAAACTTCATATGACTTAGCGTAGCCCTTTTTGTGTAATTTCAGATAAGCATTCTTCATCTCTTTAGTAATCCAAGTGCCTTCTTGACCTACCCTCTTTATGGTGGAGCAGTTCGAAACTACCGCTTCAAAACAAGTATTTATCGTGAGACGAAATTGATTACTATTAATAACCTTTCGCATACTTTTAGAAATCTTAATTTTATTTGGAAATAATACCATCCGTGGGTCAGGACTCCACCATAAAATCAACGCATCTTCATTAAACCAAGGAAAAATTCCATTTTGATAAGCAAGTAGTAATCGCTCTGGTGATAAATCGCCTCCAACAGCTAATAATCCTTCCGTATTTGCTCTTTCCACGGGTGGAAATTCTAATCTTTCGGAGAGGAAGAACATGGGGTTTTGTTCTGAATCCTTTCGCATAACTAATTTTCTTATAAAATTAACGAAAAGAACTATAGGAACAGGAGTCCTAGCAGATATATTGAACCACCAGCGAACATGAATAAGAGTGAATACGGTAAAATCTCTTTCGCTTTTAGTTTCGTTATTCCTAAAAGCGGAAGTGCCCAAAATGGCTGCATCATATTTGTAATTTGATCCCCATATGCCAAAGCCATAATGGCTTTGTTTAAAGAAACATCAAGTTTTAAAGCAGATTCTAAAATCATTGGCCCCTGAACCGCCCATTGACCGCCGCCACTTGGCACAAAAACGTTCACCAAACCTGCACTAAAAAACGTAAAAATTGGTAATGTAGTTGACGTAGAGATTGAAACGAAAAAATCAGAAATCGCATTAATCATTCCACTGTTTGACATAATCCCCATAATTCCGAAATACAATGGAAACTGTATCAGAATACCTGCCGTATCACTTATCGCTTCTTCAACAGCGTGAAGGAAACGTTTAATACTTCCATGCATAATCAAAGCCAACCCCAACATGAAAAGATTAAGCATGTTAGGAACAATATTCAAGGTTTTTAATAACGTACTGTATTGTAATCCAAACGCAAGTAAAATCAATACCCCAAACACAAATGCTAACCAGGGCGAGCGATCTAATTGATCAGCACCTTTTAAATTTTCATCTTTATCGGCACTAAAATTATAGGTTGTCAATTCAATTTTAGTGCTTTTTGTCTTCTTTCCTAATCGAAAAGCCATCAACGAAATAGCAATTAGTACTACTAAAAAAATTAATAAGTTACTAGTACTTAAAACGGTATCAGAAGTTGGTATTGTCAATGGAAGTTGACTCAAAACATCCGAAGAAAGTACACCTTCCATCAGACTTTTTATGTGTCCACTTTCGGAAACTTTTAGAGGGGCAGAGCCGCTGATACCACCATGCCAAACCATCAAACCTGTATACCCACATGCACCAATCAAGGGATAATTTATTGGAATATTATTGTTTTGTGCATACTCTCCCACTTTTCGAGCCAGTATTGCACCAAAGATCAGCCCAAGACCCCAGTTAAAAAAAGAAACTAGCATGGTAGCTGAAACCACCAAAAGTGCTGCGTTAGCGGAGTTTGAAACCAGTCTTGTTAATTTTAAAATCAACTTCTCGATAGGACGACTTAGTACGAGCACATGACCAAGAACTAAAATCAACATCATTTGGTAGGCGAAAACTAAAAGTCCGTTATTCCATATACCATTTTCCCAATATGATAAAATCGTAAAAAAGTGATTGTTGTTCGTGCTATTTTCTGTGAAAATTAAAGCAATGAGAATAGTCAACAGCGTTAACAAAACTGCAAGCGTAAAAGGAGAGGGTAAGAATCTTCGAAAAATGTTTTCGACGGTGTTTGTTAACTTCATTTTGCCAAGTTAACGAATGCGTAGTAATTAAAAAATCAAAGACCTATTCTGATTGATTACAGCATAGGTCTTTGGTGAATTTCCCGTCTGTACAGGAAAAAATTAATTAAAACGGAAGATCGTCGTGATCTTCTTCGTTTAGGTTGTCAGCTGGTGCGAATGCTTCAGCTGGTGGCGCTGGAGGAATACCTGCTTCAGCTGGCTGTGTAGATTGAAGACTTTCAATACGCCATCCTTGAATAGAGTTGAAATATTTAACTTCTCCCTGAGGGTTTGTCCACTCGCGACCTCTTAAATTGATACTTATTTTTACAGATTGACCAACACTATAATTATTTAGTAATTCGGTTTTGTCTTGTACAAACTCAACCATAATATGTTGTGGATATTGTTCTTCAGTAGTAACTACAATTTCTCGTTTTCTAAATCCGTTGTTTCCAAATGTTTGGGTCTCTCCGACCATTTTTACTTTTCCTTCAATTTCCATGATTATGAATTATATGTGAACTAATTATTATGTCGCTAAATGTACTTTTATTCCTCGTATCCCCCTAAAAAAAGTTTCACAAGTTATTAAAGGTTATTAGCTTATTTCATGGCCAAGTTAGGACGTTCAAAAAACATTAAAATTATTCATCGAACTAATGTTTAGGATAGCCAACTATGTAGGTTCCTAATTTCTTTCCGTTACTCTTTTTTGCTGGACCATATTCCCAATAAAAATCATTTTTCCCAAGTCCCTTTAAAAGTTTATCAATATCCGTAAGCGCATACATTCTAGGCAATGATGCTTGACCATCCCAAGCATAGCAAATTGGTATTATGGGTATTAGATAGGTAAATACCAATTGCTGCCAAGTCAAGGGCTTTACAAAAGGAGTCATAAACAGTGTCATTATAATCAGAATGATAAGACCTATGGGAAGCATGATCAGCCACCCTAGAAAAGGAATTTTATTCTCAGCCATCTCATAAATTAACAAAGGTTGTCTATTCTCTTCTGCCGATTCTAAAATTTTACGTGCGTGTTTTGGAGACATATGATGAAAACTATTGACCATAGTTTTTAAACCTTTGGGCGCTGATAAAAGATTGGTAGCATCAACAGGGGTTTCTAAATAACTTATTTTGTCCTCTTGATTGTTATTAAACTTTTTCGCAGCTTCTTTGTTGGGATAGAGGTCAGTCATCACAAGTTCAATATGACTGAGATCTTTCGTTTGGTGTAAAGTCTTCAAAACTTCTGGCATTGCTCCCCCTGAACCAGAACCTAAATCAACAATCTTAGTTAGGTTTTTTTATTGAAGTACTCTAGCAATTAAATACCCTAGCACTTCACTAACTCCTAACATTTTATGCAAAACTACGATCAGATTAGTCATACAAGCCCTCAACCAATTAGGAAACCAGCTATAATCTTCAAATTCAAATAATTGCACACGCTTCACAGCTCTCGACTTTCAGTTATTTAAAGATACATAATTCGACAAAGCTCGGTTCATGATAAAAGTCA
>CALHCJ010000157.1 GCA_937936275.1 uncultured Flavobacteriaceae bacterium | reverse complement strand
CATAAACGTTAGGTTTCCAGTCCGATTTATGTCCAATTAAAATCCATTCTCTCAAAAAATCTTCATATTTATCCAAAGGCAAAAACCAGTGTTTGGTTTCTTTGGTAGTGGGAACACTTCCCGTAATTGTTGATTTGGGATTAATTAGATCTGTAGCATTTAAAGTAGAACCACAATTCTCACATTGATCTCCATAAGCTTCTTCATTTCCACAGTTTGGGCAGGTGCCAACCACGAAACGGTCTGCTAAAAACTGATCAGCTTCTGCATCATAGAGTTGAGCAGTAGTTTCTTCTATAAAATCGCCTTGATCATGCAGTTTTTTGAAAAAGTCTCCCGCAGTTTTATGGTGAATTTCTCGCGATGTACGTGAATAGTTATCAAAGGTAATTCCGAAATCTTGAAACGATTTACGTATGATACCATCATAGGTGTCGATAACTTCTTTGGGACTAATGCCTTCTTTTTTAGCCTTCATAGAAATGGCAACTCCGTGTTCATCACTTCCACATACAAAAGCAACATCTTTGCCTGTCAAACGTAAATAACGAGCATAAATATCTGCAGGAACATAAACCCCCGCTAAGTGTCCGATATGAATGGGTCCGTTAGTATACGGTAGTGCTGCGGTAATGGTATACCTTGCAGGATCAGTAATTTGAGCCATTGAAAATCAATTAGGCCTCAAAAATAAAGATTTTTGTGCGCGTGGTCTACTGTTGTGCTAAAAAGAAAACCCCCAAAGCATATCTGTGGGAAATACGTTCGAGGGCTTTACAAAAATGAGGTAGATTTCAGGGACGAAATAATTCTACATATAGTTTTAGGCGACCATAACTGATTTTGCCATTTTTTGATTCTGTACATCAATACGATAAATATATTTTCCAGCGGATAAATGCATGGGCATACGTTCTCTTATATTGAGTTCTACAGAACCTTCCATCATCATTTCGTTATAAATGGTTCCAACCTTTTGGCCTAAAATATTGTATAACTGAATATCAACGTGTGCGCTAAAGGGCATTTCAAGATAAATGTGAGGCGCTTTATCAGTAGGATAAAACGGTTTGTGCACCACGGCATCTAACAAGCTAGGATCATACGGAGTGGGCTCAGTGGGCTCTTCCCCCATAGGTGGTGTAAAATCCTCATCGCTGTACGCAATATCTGGAAAATCTGTACAACTACAATTAAATCCGAGATTCACTGGTGCGTATGGATGATCGAGTAAATGTTGTTCTACAATAGGAATATCAACACACAACCATTCTGCTAAAACTGTCGCATAAAGATCTCTGAAGTCCATGGTGTATTCCAGGTTTCCTCGGCCATCAGGGTTTTCTAAAGTGGGATGTTCTCCAACAAAAGCACTACCGTTAAGTCCTGATCCGAAGAAAAGGGTAGGAGCAGCTTTACCGTGATCAGTACCGTTTGATCCGTTTTCAAAAATCCGTCTTCCGAATTCTGAGAAGGTCATACTCAATACCTTATCATCCTGTTCTGTGAATCCTAAATCATCATAAAAATTATCAATGGCTACCGAAAGATTGGTCATCAATCGCTCGTGCGCTAAGGGCTGATTTCCGTGGGTATCAAAACCTCCCATAGAAATCATATATACTTTAGTACCCAAATTACCTTTAATCAAACGTGCTAAAAGAGCAAGTTGTCTTGCAAAGTTGTTGTCTTGATATTCAACTTGGTTTTGACCACGTAACCAAGCTTCGTGAATAGTACCTGCGTATTCATTGGTAACATTAGAGACCCCTCTTAAATAGCGTAATTGATCACCGTACATACAATCATCGAACAAAGCTTCATCTACCGAATATTGCAAACCAGTTTCTGCAATTTGCTCTAATTGATCTACATTATTGGTAACAAAAGCGTAGTTGGTTTCTTCACCTTCAAAAACTAAACTACCAAACTGACCAATTTGCACGGCAGCCGGACCTTCAGGTCTACTTCCTGGAAAATCAGATAAATAATCAGGAAAACACTGTTCGAAATGTCTTCCCATCCATCCTGTATTTAGTCCACCAAAACCTGTGGTGGTTAAGTCTGTATTGGCAAAAATATCAGAACCCGTAAAGTGTGATAAACTCTGACCCTCATAGCCTACGCCATGAACCGCTTTAAATTGACCATCTCCCCACATGGGCTGTAAAGCACTCATGTAAGAAGGAACTCCGAAATCATCAGTAAGCTTTAATACTTTACTTTCTGGAATAAAAATATTAGGCCTAGCGTTAGCATACGCATCATATTGTTCAATAGGAATAACCGTACTCAAACCGTCGTTACCACCTGAGAGTCTAATCAATATTAAAATATTATCAGTCTCAGCGTCTGCTATTGCTGAAGTTAAAGGTGATGGGGCGGAAGCGGTAAGCATATTACTACCCAGCATCATTGAACCAGAACCTGCTATACCTAAAGCCTGTAAAAATGAACGGCGGCTCCATTGTTTGTGTTCAGTGTCGTGGCCATCATGTTCGAGACCTTTATATGGTGTTAAATCGTTGTCG
>CALHCJ010000156.1 GCA_937936275.1 uncultured Flavobacteriaceae bacterium | reverse complement strand
CAAAGAAAGTATCGAAAACATGTATACGCTTTACTTGTTAATGTTAAGTCTTTTGGTGGAAATACATGCGTTCGCCAGCAGCCAAGTTGCGCTATCTTCAAAAAAATATCTGATTGATGCATCTGATGACTATCCTAATAGGGAAAAATTCTTAAAAAATAAGTTGCTATTGCAGATAGCAAATAATAAGCTTCTAAAAGAGGAGCTATCTCGTCGAAAATTAAAAAACTGGTACTTGAATGAAGAGTACGTTAAACTGCTGTACAAGGAGATAGTAGAAAGTGATGCTTATAGTAGTTACATGCAAACACCTACTAGTACTTATGAGGAAGACAGAGAGTTAATTAAAACAATCTTTGAGTCAGTTATAGCACCTAACGAAAAAATATATGATTATTTTGAGGATGATAAACTTACTTGGGTTGACGATATTCCGATTGTAAATACCTTTATCTTAAAGCAATTGAAGAAAGTTAAGGAGGATAAAAAGGATACCTTTTTCTTACCTGATTTGCTCAAAGATGATGAGGATATGAAATTTGCCAAACAATTATTGTCTAAAACTCTTTTGAATAATGGCTCTTTAGAAAAAGAAATCGAGGGAAAAACACCAAATTGGGATAAGGATAGAATTGCGGATATAGATTCTATTCTGCTTAAAATGGCAATCAGCGAGTTGTTAAATTTCTCTTCGATACCAGAGAAGGTTACAATTAATGAATTTTTAGAAATCGCCAAAGAATATTCTACGCCCAAGAGCAGTATTTTTATTAACGGTATTCTAGATAAATTAGTAAAGGAGTATCGTACGGAAGGAAAATTAAATAAGATAGGTAGAGGTCTTATGTGAGGTTTTACTTTTTCTAAAACTTTCGGAAGTAGCGTATTAATGGTAACTGATCGATAAACGGTTTTTGTTAAAAGTAAGCTAAAGTAGACTACAAGATTAAATTTTACGTTATTGTATAATATTTATCTAATTTTGCAACAAAATAAAAATTAATAAGATGAAAAGAGCTTTTTTATTTATTGGGGCATTGTCCCTTTTCGTTTTCGTTTCCTGCAAAGAAAACGCATCAAGTAAAATTAATAGTGCGAATGTAGCTGTTGCTGCAGAGCGCGATCAAGCTGCGAAACTTGTTCCAGTAATGAGTTTTGATAGAGCAGAACACGATTTTGGAACTATAGAACAAGGTACGCCTCAAGAAACAGTGTTTAAGTTCACAAATACAGGTAATGGTCCGTTAATTATTACAGATGCAACAAGTAGCTGCGGTTGTACCGTACCTACATACCCAAAAAATACTCCTGTCGCGCCAGGTGAAACCGGCGAGATGGTAGTTAAGTTTAACGGTTCTGGACAAAATCAGGTTACTAAAACGGTAACTGTTAAAGCAAACACTGCTAAAGGTTCTGAACTTTTAAGAATCAAGGCATTTGTTAACCCCAAAGGTGCTGCACCGTTAGGGCCAACAAAATAATTGTTAATATTCAAATAGAACTCAATGGGCAGTATTACAGATCTTCTCCCGATGCTTGGAATTTTTGCAGTAGCGTATTTTTTTATGATACGACCTCAAATGAAGCGAGCCAAAGATGAGAAGAAGTTTGCAGCAGAGCTGAAAAGAGGTGATCGTATTATCACCAAAAGTGGACTTCATGGCAAAGTGATGGACTTGAATGACAAAGACAATTCTTGTGTTATTGAAACCATGGCAGGTAAGTTAAAATTTGATCGTTCTGCGATTTCGCTTGAAATGAGCAAGAAATTAAATGCCCCGGCTACCGAAAAAAAGTAGTTCGTTTTAATCAATAGAAAAAGCTCTAGTTGTAAAACTGGAGCTTTTTTATTTCTTACGATATAGATCGTTTAGACCTTTGCCATCTTCAATCATAGGTAATATCTTTTCAAGACGTGATATTTTCGTCTTTTCTTGTTTAGCAGTATCTATATACGCTCCATATTCATTTTGATTGTAAAGCGAGAGTTTTTTGAAGGCACTTGAAGCTTTTGCATTTTTTGCCAAAGCATCTTTAAGAAGTTTCGGAACCCTCTTTTTCGTTGCTTTACTTTTAGTTGGTACTAAAACTCTTCCTTCCTTCTGATTTTCAATCGCTTCTTCCATATAGGCAAGAATAGCTGTTTCATCAATCTCGCTTATTGAATAAAACTTCCAATGTCGCATGGCTTTGGTTTTTCCCTCTTGCGCATTTTCTAATACTTGTTTTTCATCTTTCAAGAAAACACCATGAAAAAACCAAATACCGAAATGCTTTTTAAATTTACAAATAGATAGTACGTTTTTGCCATTTAAGGTGTAGGTTGGAAACATCCATTTAAAGGTTTCCTCCAATCCAGTTTTAAGAGCAAGATCTCTTAGTCTATCTATTCCTGAACTGAAGTGATGTTCTTCAGCATAATACCGTTCTACTTTTTCTGACATTTCCATATTTAAAAAACTTGTGAACAGAGAGCATTCATTAATGCGCTTATTGTCAGTCAAAAGTTCAGCAATCTATTCCTTAGTAGCTACAAGTTCGCAAATTTTAACGATAACTTCAATCGCTTTTTGCATACTCTCCACGGGTACGTATTCATACTTTCCATGAAAATTATGTCCGCCGGCGAAGATATTCGGGCAGGGCAAACCCATGAAGCTGAGTTGCGAGCCATCCGTGCCACCGCGAATGGGTTTGATAATGGGCTCGATTCCAACAGCTTCCATTGCTTCTTTGGCAACATCTACAATATGCATTACAGGTTCTACCTTTTCGCGCATATTGTAGTATTGATCCTCTAAATCCATAGATATGCAGTCTCCATAGACACTATTAAGTTCTACCACAATATCTTTCAACA
>CALHCJ010000155.1 GCA_937936275.1 uncultured Flavobacteriaceae bacterium | reverse complement strand
GGTGCAATTGAACAAGATGCCGATATTGTCTCCTTCATCTTCCGCCCTGAATATTATAAAATTGACGAATGGGATGATGAGGATAGAAGTCCAACGCAAGGCCAAGCTGAATTCATTGTTGCTAAACACCGTAATGGTGGCTTAGAAAATATTCGAATGAAATTTATCGGAAACCTTGGTAAATTTGATAATCTTGATGATTTTGACTCTCCTTTTGAATTTCAATCGAAAATGAATGATAATGAGGAAAACCCATTTATTACCAAAGGACTTCCAAGTGCAGATGAAGCCTTTGGTAGTTCAATGAATGATGGGTCTACCATGGAGGAGGATAATGATGTTCCTTTTTAAAATTCTTTAACGTCCCTTAAACTATTCAAGCATCATTTTTCGTTTATCTTTGAGATGACGCTCAATAGCACGCTATGAAAAAAAGTATTTTTTCTTTTTTCTTTTTTCTTTTCACAATTCATATTTCCGCTTCCTCCATACTTATACCTATGGATGCAGAGACTCAAAAGAATCATTTAAAAGCATACGGTATTACCTATTGGGTTTTGACCAAACAACAAAAGGTACAATGGTTACTAAACTATAGAGGAGGATCGTTTTTGCTACCTGATGGAGATAACATTCGTAAAGAATGCCAGATTCGTGGTGTATCCTTTGAGATTTTATCCGACAGTCAAGCCCAAAGTATATTAGAGGGAATTAGTAGTCCCTCACAAAATCAGGAGGCCGTTGTGTTAGAAAAGGCGCCTAAAGTAGCTGTATATACGCCCAAAGGAAATCAACCTTGGGATGATGCTGTGACTATGGTTTTAACCTATGCTGAAATTCCCTATGAAACAGTCTATGATGAAGATGTCTTAGATGATAAACTTGCATTATTTGATTGGTTGCATTTACACCACGAAGATTTTTCAGGTCAATATGGAAAGTTCTACGGAAATTATCGTGCGGCACCTTGGTATATACAACAAAAGCAAGATGCAGAAGCTTTAGCAATTAAATTAGGGTATTCAAAGGTTTCGGAGGAAAAAAGAGCTGTCGCACTTAAAATTCGCAATTATGTGATTGGGGGCGGATTTATGTTTGCAATGTGCTCCGCTACCGATAGTTTTGACATTGCTTTATCTGCTTCTGATGGGGTAGATATTTGTGAGCCCATGTTTGATGGTGATCCCTCAGATGCAAATTATCAGAGCAAATTAAACTTCAACAAAACGTTTGCTTTTAAAAATTTTACATTAGAAAGAAATCCGATGCGTTATGAGTTCTCATCCATTGATATGACCCAAAAAAGGGGAGGTATTTCTAAAGAAACAGATTACTTCACATTAATGGATTTCTCTGCAAAATGGGATCCGGTACCCACAATGCTCTGTCAAAACCATACTGCTTTGGTAAAAGGATTTATGGGACAAACTACGTCTTTTGAAAGGAAAGAAATTAAACCTACAGTGTTGATACTTGGAGAAAACAAAGTGAATGAAGAAGCACGCTATATTCACGGAATTAAAGGAAAAGGCTTTTTTACATTTTATGGGGGGCATGATCCTGAAGATTACCAACATAGAGTAGGGGATCCAAAAACAGAATTAGAACTACATCCAACATCCCCAGGCTATCGTCTCATTCTTAATAACGTATTGTTTCCAGCGGCTCAAAAGAAGAAACAAAAGACTTAATTATACTAGGAGTTTTTCTAGAATCCGCTCTACGCCATAATTATCATTACTCTCGGTTTTATATTTAGCAACCTTAAGTACATTCTCGTGCGCATTTTCCATGGCAAAACTATATTTTGCCTTACCAAGCATTTCTAAATCATTGTTATAATCTCCAAAAACCATAGTTTCCTCGGGAGAAATACCAAAGCGCTGCTGCATTTTTTCAAGGGCGAACCCTTTGTTTGCATTTGGGCTTGATATATCTACCCAATTGGCACCAGAAACTTTTACTTTTAAATCGCTTTCCAAGTCTTTTACATGTGGATAAATAAACTTTTCAGAGTTTTCAAAATGATATATGGCCACCTTTAAAATCTCCGCTTCCACTTGATTTAAATCTTCTACAATGGTAAACTCAGAATAATATTGTTTGAGAAGATCAACAAAATCCTCAGACTGATCGGTTAAGTAGGCACTTTTTTTTCCACAAAGTACGGGGTGCACATTGGATACGTTTTTGAGGGTGTTTAGAACCTTTGCGCGTTCATCTTTGGGTAATGGTGTAGATAGCAATTCTTCTTCTCTATGAACAACATAAGCTCCATTCTCAGCAATTACAAGGATATCATTTTTAATCGTATGAAGTTTATCTACAATACTATGGTATTGTCTTCCACTTGCGGCAGTAAAAAGAATATTTCGTTCTTTTAGAATTTCGAACAATTCAAAAAAACGAGTACTTACCTCATGGTTGGAGTTTAATAAAGTACCATCCATATCAGATACTACCATTCTTACTTTTGATAAATCCATAGTTAACGCTTCTAAGTGGGCAAAGGTATTTGTTCTGCCATTAATTATGCGATAGAAGGATAAAGTTTTACATTTATTTGATAATTTAACTTATGAAATTTTACCAGAAAGAATTGAGACTCAAGGCTAATACACGAGGGTTTCATTTAATTACCGATAGGATACTCGAAAGCATTCCTGAAATACAACATATTAAAACTGGGATGCTACAGTTATTTATCAAGCATACGTCAGCAAGCTTAACTATAAATGAGAATGCTGATCCAACGGTTCGCATTGATTTTGAAAGTCATATAAATAAGATGGTTCCTGAAGATGCGCCATACTATATACATACCTATGAGGGCCCTGATGATATGCCAGCGCATATTAAGGCTTCTTTAATGGGCGCTTCGATTCAAATTCCAATACGTGACGGAAAATTAAATTTAGGTGTTTGGCAGGATATTTATTTATGTGAACATCGAGACCATGCTTCAGGGCGAAATTTGGTGTTATCAGCATTCGGAATTTAATCCGTTTTTATAACTTTAATTAACAAACCATAAATAATACTTACAATGACTACAGAAGAATCGATTTTAAATAAAATTCAAATTCTGATCACCAATCATTTTAAAACTCCCGAAGAAGCTTTTAGTTTTTTTGATGCAGATGGTAGTGGAAAGCTAAAGAAGAGTGAAATAGTAAAACTTCTAAAACAAGCTGAGATAAGCGGATTTATAAGAGGGCTTGTTGGCTCAAAGCTAATTGAAGGCTATGATAAGAGTGCAGATGAAGAAATTGATTGGCAAGAGTTTAAAGCTGCAGTTGACAAAATTAAATCTGCTTAAAATGATTATTAGAGAAAATGTTGAGAAGAATACTTGTTGTAATTGTTTTCTACACTGTTTTGGCCTGCAAAGAGGCTACAAGCAAAGTGTCTTTTAGTAAAGAAAATTTTACAGAACATTACATTGATTATGCCAAGGGATCTCTTCTACTTCCTCATAAGTATGATATAGTGACTAGAGAGAAACTGTCTTATCTAATTTCTGAAAAGGATAGTTCTTCAGTATTAAGGAGCCTAACACGTAATTTAGATGCCGATCGTATGGATTATATACTTTTTGTTGATGAAAATGACTTGAATGATATCATTCTTATTATAAAATCTAAATTTATTAATTTTTCAAAGCAAGATGGAAATCAATATTTAGGATTGTTAGAACAGAATATAAAAAGTACTTATGGACTTGGTAATTACAAAAGGCTGCAAAAGAAAATATCACAAACAGAAAGGGCGAAGTATTTGAAGTTCAAGTATAAAATAAGTAATGAAGGTTTCGATTTTTATCAAACTCAATATGTTGTTACGTCAGCAGCTACAACTTTTGGAGTCATTGAGATTCGGACGGAATCAATTGATTATGAAGATTTAATCAAAAGAATTAATTACCTAGTTAATTAGTTGGTGATAAATCAAAAAAGTCCAGTTCAAATGAACTGGACTTTTCTATAAGTGAGAAATATTATAATCTATTTAACTTGATCTACGATCGCTTTAAAAGCGTCAGGGTGATTCATTGCTAAATCGGCTAAAACCTTTCGGTTCAATTCGATGTTATTCGCTTTTACTTTACCCATGAATTGAGAATAAGACATTCCGTGCATACGAGCACCCGCGTTAATACGAGTTATCCATAATGCTCTGAAATTTCTTTTCTTATTTCTACGGTCTCTATAAGCATATAACATTGCTTTTTCAACCGCATTTTTGGCTACTGTCCAGACGTTTTTACGTCTTCCAAAGTATCCTTTGGCTTGCTTCATCACCTTTTTTCTTCGGGCTCTAGAAGCTACTGCATTTACTGATCTTGGCATAATTTGAATTGTTTTTGTAGTAGGCGGTCGATAACGACACTTGTTTTAAGCCTAACTCCAGGGTTAATAATTTACCGATTTGAATAATTACTTTAACCGTAATTGTTCTTTAATACTGTTAACATCCGCTTGGTGAACCAAGGTGTCGTGTGTTAACGCAAGCTTACGCTTTTTCGACTTTTTCGTCAAGATGTGACTCTTGAAAGCGTGCTTTCTTTTGATTTTACCAGTTCCCGTTAGCTTGAACCGCTTCTTAGCACTGGATTTTGTTTTCTGTTTAGGCATTTTCCTAATTTATTTAATTATCTCACTTTATGCTAAACTTGTTTCAGTATTTCACTGTTACGCGTTCAACTTCTTTTCAATCTAAACGCTGCTTACAAAAGCAAGCAGCGTTTAGTATTTTGACAATGCTGAATTTACTTCAGCATACAAATCTATTTTCCTTTCGTTTTAGGAGCGATGAACATCGTCATTCGTTTTCCTTCTAATCTCGGCATCTGTTCTACTTTTCCTAATTCTTCCAACTCCGATGCTAAGCGGAGTAATAAAATTTCTCCTTGGTCTTTGTAAACAATGGAACGACCCTTAAAAAAAACATATGCTTTTAATTTTGCACCGTCTTTTAAAAACTTTTCAGCATGTTTCTTTTTAAACTCATAATCATGATCGTCCGTATTTGGTCCGAACCTGATTTCTTTTACCACCACCTTTGAGGCTTTGGCTTTCATTACCTTTTCGCGCTTTTTCTGCTCGTAAAGGAACTTTTTGTAATCTATTATCTTACAAACTGGAGGATTCGCTTTTGGAGAAATCTCTACCAAATCTAATCCTTGTTCATTTGATATTTCCATGGCCTTCGCCAATGGATAAACACCTACTTCGACATTATCACCTACCAAGCGAACCTCTGGCGCGATAACTCTCTCATTAATCTTATGAGGGTTTTTATTTTCCCTCCTAGGTTGGGGTCTAAATCTTTTTCGTATTGCTATGACTAACTATTTTTAATTAAACTTTTATTTTTTTAAAACGACTTTAAGGTACTGTTTATTTCTGTATTGACCAAGTTAGAAAAATCACCAATTGTAATTGCTCCTAAGTCTTCGCCTCCATGGCGTCGGACTGAAATGGTATTAGCCGTTTCATCGTTTTCCCCAACAATCAGCATAAATGGAATTTTATTCATTTCTGCCTCTCGTATTTTTTTGCCAACGGTTTCATTTCTGTTGTCAACAAGCGCGCGAATTTCGTTATTTTCTAGGGATTTTAAAACTTTTTCAGCATATTTTTCATTTTTCTCGCTCACCGGTAAAACAATTGCCTGATCAGGAATTAACCAAAGAGGGAAATTACCTCCTGTATGTTCCAATAAAAGTGCAATAAAACGTTCCATACTTCCAAAAGGAGCGCGGTGTATCATCACAGGTCTATGTGATTCATTATCAGACCCTTTATAAGTTAAATCAAATCGTTCAGGCAGATTATAATCCACTTGAATTGTACCCAATTGCCAACTTCTTCCGAGGGCATCTTTAACCATGAAATCTAGTTTAGGACCGTAGAAAGCGGCTTCACCTTTTTCTATTACAAAATCTAATCCTTTTTCTTCTGCAGCATTTATAATCGCGTTTTCGGCTTTTTCCCAATTTTTGACCGAACCAATATATTTTTCAGGTTTATCTAAATCTCGAACAGAAACCTGAGCTGTAAAATTTTCAAACCCTAGCGAGCCCAACACGTACAAGGACAGGTCTATTACATTTTTGAATTCTTGATCCAATTGATCTGGAGTACAAAAAATATGAGCATCGTCCTGAGTAAAACCACGAACACGTGTTAGCCCATGTAATTCGCCACTTTGTTCGTAGCGGTACACTGTTCCAAATTCTGCATATCGTTTCGGTAAGTCTTTATAGCTAAAAGGCTTATGGTTAAAAATTTCGCAGTGATGCGGACAGTTCATGGGTTTTAATAAGAACTCCTCTCCATCTTTAGGTGTATTGATGGGTTGAAAACTATCAGCCCCATATTTTTCATAATGTCCGGAAGTCACATACAACTCTTTCTGACCGATATGTGGGCTCACTACCATTTCGTAGCCAGCTTTTTTCTGAGCTTTTTTCAAAAATTGTTCCAAACGTTCTCGAAGTGCAGCACCTTTTGGTAACCAAAGTGGTAAACCTTGACCTACTTTTTGAGAAAAAGTAAAAAGTTCGAGTTCCTTTCCTAATTTTCTATGATCTCTTTTTTTGGCTTCCTCTAATAATTCTAAATATTCAGTAAGCTCTTTTTGTTTCGGAAAAGAAATACCATAAACACGGGTCAATTGCGGTTTGTTTTCATCTCCACGCCAATATGCGCCTGCAACACTTAGGATTTTAATCGCCTTTACAATACCTGTATTTGGTATATGACCACCCCGACATAAATCAGTAAAAGTATCATGATCACAAAAAGTTATGGTGCCGTCCTCTAAATTTTCAATGAGCTCAACCTTATATTCGTTATTCTCATCTTTATACTTAGCTAAAGCTTCTGCTTTCGAAACAGATCGCATTTGAAAAGCATGTTTGCCTCGAGCAATTTCTAACGCCCTCTTTTCAATTGTTGGAAAATCCTTATCTGAGATACTTCCTTCTGGTAAATCAACATCATAATAGAATCCGTTGTCAATAGCAGGTCCTATGGTAAGTTTAACACCTGGATAGAGTTCCTCTAAAGCTTGTGCGACTATATGAGAAGTCGAATGCCAGAAAGCTTTTTTACCTTCTGGGTTTTTCCATGTGTACAAAACTAAGGAGCCATCTTGGTTTAAAGGTGTTATAGTCTCAACTATGGTGTCATTGAATTTCGCAGATATAACGTTACGTGCTAAACCTTCGCTAATGCTCATAGCGACATCCATAGCAGTACTTCCTTTGCTGTATTCTTTTATTGTACCGTCAGGTAAAGTAATCTTAATCATGGTAAATGGCTATTATTAAGAGCGCAAAGATAATGCCTTGTATTGATGCGGGCAATATATAAAGAACTGTTTCTTCGGTGCTTTCTCTGTAAGGAACAAAGGGTGGGTTATCTGCTGTATTTTTTTTGTCGCCACTACAAATGGAATCAAAAGAAAAGACAAAAACCAATACCGCTACTATGCTCAATGTGGTAGCTTTTAAAGTTAAAACTTGTTTCAATCGATAAAATGTCTTAAATTTCATACCCTTTTTTAGACAATTAGTGCTTGTAAAATTCTAGTAGTAAGGCTATTGAAGAATGGACTGAAAAAAAGTTTAAAAAAGATTTAAAATTCTCTTTGCAAATAAAAAAAGCATGTTACATTTGCAGCCCGCTTAAGAGATATGAAAATATTGGTACAAGCAAATACAGAGATTACGTTCTTAGAGAAAATGGTGTTTTTTTAAAATCTTTTAAAAAAAAATATATTTTTTATTTAAAAGATTGCTAGTTAAAAAAACAGTTATATATTTGCAGCCGCTTAGAGATAGATGCTCTAAGAAAGTGCAGAAATCAAAAGTGATTTCTTTTAAAAGTTCATTGACAAATTGTAGAGACAGCGCAGAGTAGCAGAGATGTTATTTTGTAAAGTAAGAATCATATATAGGTTATAGAGAAATTTGTAATTTATAAGAATTAAATCGAGATTACGGAGCTGGGAGATTTTTTTAGTTGTTAGTTTTAATATTATATACAGATTAACGATGAAGAGTTTGATCCTGGCTCAGGATGAACGCTAGCGGCAGGCCTAACACATGCAAGTC
>CALHCJ010000154.1 GCA_937936275.1 uncultured Flavobacteriaceae bacterium | reverse complement strand
AAGGAACTGTAGCATGGTTCTTCGTGGACGAAATTTTAGTTGAATAAACATGATTATAGAAGCAATACAAATAGGTAATTTTCATCCTTTATTCGTGCACTTGCCCATCGGAATTATTCTTTTGGCGTTTGCGTTAGAAATGTATAGCCGATTTCGTCCAAATCTTTCAGCTGACGAATTGATTTTGTTCGTCTTGGCTTCTTCCGGAGTAACTGCATTAGCTTCTTTGGGTACCGGTTGGCTACTTGGTGAAGAAGGTGGCTTCGATGAAGATTTACTCTTTTTACATCGTTGGATGGCTGTGGCCTTTACGGTTACCACTATTTTGTTGTTCTTTTTAAAGCGATCAAAAGTTAAGGGAGTAAAAAAAATGTATCTACCCACATTTATACTTGTACTAATACTAGTTTCTGTAACGGGTCATTTTGGAGGAAACATGACGCACGGCGAAGACTATTTGTTCAAAGATACTAGCGCTAAAGAAATCATCATTAAAGATGTTGCTGAAGCAAAAGTACATGCTGATATTATTCAACCTATTTTAGAAGCAAAGTGCGTAAGCTGTCATAATCAAGGCAAATTGAAAGGTGGACTTCTAATGACTTCTCCGGAAAATCTTTTAAAAGGAGGGGATTCTGGTAGCATGTTCGATTCCATAGATGGAAAAAAGCCTTTACTTGTTCATAGAATGTATTTGCCTTTGGAAGATGAGGAACATATGCCACCCAAAGGAAAAGTTCAACTCACTTCAGAAGAAATAGCTCTGATGGAATGGTGGGTTAAAAACGGTAATTGTTTTGATTGTAAGACCAAAGATTTAAAGACCTCCGAAAAATTGAGCGTGATATTAACTAGTCTTGAAGAAGATACCTCTCCACATGCCCTAATCGCTAAAGAAGTAGAACAAGTACCCAACGAATGGGTTGAAGAAATGAACGCATTGGGCATTACCGTGTACCCACTAGCAGAAGAAAACCCACTACTAATTGTGAATCTACAGGGAGAAAAATTAAACGTAAAAGAAAAACTAAAAGCGCTAGATACCTATGCAGAAAATATTGTTGAATTGAATCTTGCCAATTCTCAATTCAATGATACGATTGCCGAATTGATAGCCCCTTTTAAACATCTTACAAAGCTTCAAGTACAGAATACAAGTCTTACTGATAAGTCTATTCCAATTTTTGATGACTTTGAGTTTTTAGAATCACTAAACTTGTACGGAACAACGATCAGTAGTGCTGTTTTTGAACTTGCAAAGAATACACCCAGTTTGAAATCGCTTTATCTTTTTCAAACCAATGTAACCACTGATGAAGTAGAAAAATTTCAAACCGAATACCCAGCTATTGCAATTCAGCATGTTCCGAAAGATGCGTTTAAAGCGGTTTCTTTATCAGCACCCATTATCTTAGCTGAAACAGCATTTTTTAAAGATTCTTTAGAAATCGCTTTAGAAAATACTTTTGAAGATTCGAAAATATTCTATTCTCTTAACGGTACCATTCCAGATAGTACAGCAACCCTGTATACCGAACCTTTTCAGATTAGGTCATCAGCAACACTTCAAGCGATTGTTATGAAAGAAGGATGGAAACCCAGTGAGGTAAGTACTCAAAAGTTTAAAACCACATCTGTCGATTATCTTGATGTTACACTGAATAAATTCCCCAATGAAAAATACAAAGCGCAGGAGGGTAAAACACTGGTTGATTTAAAACGAGGTTCGACCAATTTTGTTGATGGGGCTTGGCTTGGTTATGAAGGTAGTCATTTTAGCACTACCCTTACGCTTAAAGAAGATACAGAGATTTCATCAGTTTCTGTTGGCTCACTCTCTGCCCCTGCTAGTTGGATTTTCTTTCCTGTTGGAATCAATGTTTACACTTCTCAAAACGGAAAGCAATTTAAGCGGGTGAAAACGTTGAAATTACCAAAAGAAGAACCTAACAACGATGTTTCATTAACGTTCTTCGATGTCGAAATTCCACCAACCAAAGCAAAATATGTAAAAGTAGAAATCAAGAGTCCTCTTAAGAATCCGTCCTGGCATCCAAACCCTGGCGGAGATAGTTGGATATTTGTGGATGAAATTATCCTAAACTAAAACTACCTTTCATGGGCAAAACGCATATCAAATTAACCATACTTGTTATTGCCTCAGTACTTTCCGCTTGTAAAAACGAAATTAAAAAGGAGCAAAAAAAAGCAGTTAGTCCACCGAATGTCGTTTTAATTTTTACTGATGATCAAGGCTATAATGATGTCGGCGTTTTTGGCGCACGTGATATTGCCACTCCCAACCTTGACCAAATGGCGGCTGACGGAATTAAATTAACTAGTTATTATGCAGCTCAAGCTGTATGTTCAGCTTCACGTGCTGGAATACTTACAGGCTGCTACCCTAATCGCATTGGTATTCACAATGCTTTAGGACCTAGTAATACACATGGGATAAACGCATCTGAAACTACAATGGCCGAAATGCTCAAAGCCCAAGGATATAAAACAGCTATTTATGGAAAATGGCATTTGGGACATCATGAGAAGTTTCTACCTACTAGGCATGGTTTTGATGAGTGGTTTGGTATCCCATACTCAAATGATATGTGGCCTTTTCATCCGCAACAAGGCCCAATCTTTAATTTTCCAGATTTACCACTTTACGAAAATGAAGCTATAATTGATACGCTAACGGAACAATCACAATTAACGACACAGATCACAGAGCGAAGTGTTGATTTTATAAACCGAAATAAAGACAATCCGTTCTTTTTGTATGTGCCGCACCCACAACCACATGTTCCTCTTTTTGTTTCTGATAAGTTCAAAGGGAAATCTGAAAGAGGATTATATGGCGATGTTATTATGGAAATCGATTGGTCTGTTGGTGAAATTATAAAAGCCTTAAAAACAAACGGTTTAGAAGAAAACACCATCGTTATTTTTACTTCAGATAACGGACCGTGGTTATCTTATGGCAACCATGCTGGAAGTGCATATCCTCTTCGAGAAGGCAAAGGAACAGGCTGGGAGGGTGGTCAACGCGAGCCTTTTATCATGAAGTATCCAGGTAAATTAGAAGCTGGAAAAGTTTTAGATATACCGGTGATGGCTATCGATATGCTTCCGACAATTGCTGAAATTACCGATGCTGAACTTCCCTTAAAAACCATTGATGGCAAAAGTGTTTGGAAAGTCTTGACAAGCGAAGCTGAAGAAAGTCCGCAAGAAGCTTACTTCTTTTATTATCGTGTTAATGAATTATTCGGTGTACGATATGGCAAATGGAAATTATACTTCCCCCATCGTTATCGAACTATGGACGGGCAAGAGCTTGGTAAAGACGGCTTACCGGGTGATTATCGTATGGTGGATTTGGAAGAAATTGAGCTTTATGATGTGGTAAATGATATTAGCGAAACAAAGAACGTTGCCAACAAAAACCCTGAAGTGGTTGCACAAATTAAACTTTTAGCCAATGACATGCGCACACGTTTAGGCGATTCGTTATTGGAATTAGAAGGTTCAGAAACTAGGGAACCAGGAAGAATTGATTCTTCTCTAGACTAAATTAAAATTCAATGGGTATTGGTTAATAAAAGTACTTGTGCAAAAGACGTTAAGCCTGTTACTTTACTCACTCGCATGAGTTCGTTTAGGTCATATAAGAAAGCCCCTAGAACCACATCATCAAAGCCATCATTGTTAAAGTCAAGTATTTCCATAGACAACCAATTCCCGTGAATTGGGTTTGCCATATGTGATGGAGTAAAATTTAGATTTCCGTCGTTTTCGAGATACACCACCGCTTTTTCAACCGTACGTTCACTGGTGTAATTTGAGTATAATGCAGCAGCAATAATATCTAAGTCGCCATCATTGTCAAAATCATGAGTCATCGCCTTATGACAGTCGTACATCGGATAGAAAAATGATTCTTCAAATTTATCGTTGCCTTGATTCAAATAAATTCTGACGCCGTGATACGGTTTGTCTATTGGTGAAAAATCACGATTATCTCCATTACTTATCAAAAGATCATAAAGACCGTCTCCATTGAAATCTGCCAGTTCAAAATAACCCAACCCGTATACAGGTACGAAGTCTAAAACCCGCTTCTTTTTAAAAGTATTATTTCCTTTATTGTAATAAATGTCAACACCTTCGTATGCCTGACCCATCAGAGCTACAATGTCTGGTTTTCCATCATTATCCATATCCTTCACTTCAACCTTTCGTGTACCTGGATTTACGTTTAAAACGTACTCCTTTATCGGATCAGAAGCATCGTACCAAGCTAATTTTCCAATAGTATGCCCAAAACTAGAAATGATTAGATCTTCTTTACCGTCTTGATTGAGATCATGTTTTTTCATGTTCACAGGTCGACGTAGTTCTTCAAAACCTTCAATTGACTTTCTTTTATTTTCTTTCTTGTTCAGATAACTGAGTTGACCCAATTTTTTATTTGAAGGAACTATTTTACCGATAGTCATCAAAATTGGAGATTCAGTATTTGAAAAATCTAAATCTACAGCGTAATCTTGCAAGGCCCATTCATTAGAAATTTCGCCTATCGTATTCAAAGCAAATAACTTTTTATAATCTCCGATATAAAGTTCAGTACCTAAAGTATCGTACTTTAATAACGTTATTTGGGGTAAGTTGGCGTTATCAATGGTTATCGTCTGCTCACCAAAAGGAAA
This sequence comes from uncultured Flavobacteriaceae bacterium, assembly GCA_937936275.1. Classification (GTDB taxonomy): domain Bacteria; phylum Bacteroidota; class Bacteroidia; order Flavobacteriales; family Flavobacteriaceae; genus Maribacter_C. The sequence goes on along the minus strand of CALHCJ010000154.1, from coordinate 53,159 downwards.
AGTACCTTCCTTGTAATTTGTATTTGATTGCTTTGACATTTTTTCAGGAGCCGCTGTCAAATAGTACTCAACAATAGCGTTCCAATCTTCTTTTGCGATAAGCGGTTTTTTGGGATATACATTTAAACTATCAAGCAACGCATTTTCTTCAGCGTCAGAACCGAGGAGTAATCTTTTTCCTGACATCTTCAATCCCAATCGTAATGCCATGTTGGGAAGCACTGATTCCTTCCAAGTAGATTTATCTAATACTTCTGGTCCTGTGAACTTATGACACATGGCACAATAGATTTTTGATAATTGCTGTCCATTTTTAGCATTAGTATTTGATGATTGGGCAACGGCAAACGAGACATTGAACACACAAATACATATGAATGCCTGGATTGCCTTTTTATAGCACGATAATATAATTGGTATTAAAGTGGAAAAACTCAATGTTTTCAATAGCCTTTTTTTTTATTTAAAGATACAATAAGAGTAGGCTTTAAGGAGTCACGTTTTGAACAAATTCACCAGTAATCAATTGAATTTATGGCATCGACTTGAAAAAATGAATACAAAGTTGTGATAATAGTTTTTTGAGTATCGTATTCCGATTCAAGAATTAAGTAGACTTCGTATGCTAATAAAAATAAACCCTCTGAATTTCGTCCGGAGGGTTTTTAAAGAAATATGTATTTAAAGTTTAATCTATAATATTAAAGGTTCCAGTCATCATAGAATGAAACTGACAATTGTAGAATAAAGTATCTGGTGCATTCATCGGAACGGCAAAAGTGATCGTCCCATCCTGAGTACCATTATTCGTTACACCATCATTATAGGCATTTGCATTTGTATTGCCCTGTACCGACTTAATGAAAAAGGGATGACCAGAGGCATTTACCGCAAAAGTATATGTTTCTCCACGCTTTAAAGTCAAATTCGTATTCGCAGCGTCCGTTACGTCATCAGAATTAAAAATGTACGACATAGCCCCACTGTTTGTAACGACAAAGTCTTTTGATTCTTCTTCGCCAGTATCTCCTTCATTACTTCCAATATTTCCTTGCGCAATTAAAGTCCCAAGATCATCCATACTTAAATGAATATTGATGTAACCGTCAACTGTTAATACATCAGCATAGCCGAAAGCAGTAGCATCATTTAATGCTGATAAATTCGTTCTACTAATTCCTGTTGCTCCAACTACAGGATTAAAAGTGAATAGAATATCGCCACCTTCAGCTGCGCTGTTTGCATGAATATGACCAGGATGCATTCCGCCATCTGTTGTTCCATTTAGCGCGATAACCGCTAAAGCTTCTCCATTAACTCTCTCAAAGAAAGTAGCAGTACCATCAATAGTTGGCACATCTTTAGCATCTAACACATACTCTTTTGAGGTTCCTGTTAATTCGTTCTGACCAATGTCGCCTTGGGCAATCAATGTTCCAAGATCATCCATACTATTGTGAATATTTATATAGCCGTCGTACCCCAAAACATCAGAATATCCAAAACTAGTATCATCATCCAAGACGGCCACATTTGTTTTGCTAGTACCTGTCGCTCCAATAACAGGATTGAAAGTAAACGCTATATCGCCACCTTCAGCGGCAGTATTTTGATGAATGTGACCAGGCTGCATTCCATCTACCGGCGTATTATTCAATTGAATAACCGCCAAGGCTTCTCCATTGACTCTTTCAAAAAAAGTTGCCGTACCATCGATATCCTCAACATCGACACTTTCAAGTGCATATTCTTTTGATGCACCTGTTAATTCATTTTGACCAATATCACCTTGAGCGATTAAAGTACCCAATTCTTCAGCACTCAAATGCACATTAATATAACCGTCATATTCTAGAAGCTGTTCATAAGTGATGGCAGAACCATCATTTAGCGTCGTTACGTGCGTTGAACTTTCCCCTGTGCCACCATCAACAGCAGTCAAAGTCAAAGCAATATCGCCACCTTCAGCGGCTGTATTGAAATGTATATGTGCAGGATGCATGCCTCCGTCTGGAGTATTGTTTAATTTTAATTCAACTACGGTAGAATCATTACTGAACGTAATGAATTTCGCTGTACCTGAAATATCAGGATTATCTACATCTCCAAGAGTGTAGGTCTTAGAAGCAGTTTCGCTAACAACCTCCTCCATCTCTGGATTCATTGTTTCAGGATCAACCTCAGTTTGTTTGCCGTCATCATCTCCACTACAACTAGTTAAAAATAGAATGCTGACTGCGATAGAGAATAATTGATAAGATTTCAAAATAAATTTCATAATGATCATTGTTGGAGTTAATAGTATTTTTAGTATTTACGTACTAAAAACGAAAAGGTTTGTTTTATTTAAAGCCTAACGAAATATTTCAAAATTATATTGTAAGAATTTACTTATAAAGTATATTATTTAAATGACAAGCAAGCCTTTCAAATTCAAAGAATTCTCGATTCATCAAGATCGCTGTGCCATGAAAATTGGTACCGATGGCATACTTCTTGGCGCCTGGGCAACCATTAAACATAAACCAGATTCGGTTTTAGATATAGGTGCAGGAACAGGAATTCTATCTCTAATGTTAGCTCAAAGAAGTCTTGCACCAACGATTGAGGCTTTAGAAATTGACGAGGATGCATATGAACAATGTGTTGAAAATTTTGAGTCTTCTCCATGGGCGGATCGTCTGTTTTGTTTTCACGCGGGATTAGATGAGTTTATAGCAGAGCTAGAAGATTCTTACGACTTGATTATTTCAAATCCTCCATTCTACTCAGAAGATGTTTCGAGTGGTAATTCTTCAAGAGATGTCGCCCGACAAAATCAATCCTTACCTTTCGATGAATTATTGGAAGGGGTTTCGAAGTTACTTTCGTTTGATGGTATTTTCGCAACTATAATTCCTCACAAAGAAGAAAAGGCCTTCATAATTTTAGCAGCTTCTTTTGGACTCTACCCGAGTAGAATTTTAAGGGTAAAGGGTAATCCGTCAGCAGAAATAAAAAGAAGCCTTTTGGAATTTAGCTTTAGTGAATTAAAACCCACAGAAGATGAATTAATTATTGAAATAAAACGACACGAATACACGTTAGCCTATCAAGAACTAACAAAATCATTTTATTTAAAAATGTAACATTTAGTCGTTACATTGTTATATTTTTATTATCTACCTTTGATAAAAACTTGCTGTTATGAGACCCGATTTATTTGAAGCTCCAGACTATTACAATCTAGATGATTTATTATCAGAAGAACACCTTTTGGTACGTGATGCAGCACGGCAGTGGGTGAAACGTGATGTCTCTCCAATCATAGAAGAGTTTGCCCAAAAGGCAGAATTTCCGAAACAGATTATCGGCGGCTTAGCAGAAATTGGAGCTTTCGGACCTTATATTCCTGAGGAATATGGTGGTGCCGGATTAGATCAGATCAGTTACGGACTCATTATGCAAGAAATAGAGCGTGGTGATAGTGGTGTTCGGTCAACCGCTTCAGTACAATCTTCATTGGTCATGTATCCTATTTTTACCTACGGAAATGAAGAACAACGGAAAAAATATTTACCCAAATTAGCTTCAGGTGAATGGATGGGTTCTTTCGGGCTTACAGAGCCAGACCATGGTTCGAATCCTGGTGGAATGACTACCAACTTTAAAGACAAAGGAAATCACTATTTGTTAAATGGTGCAAAACTTTGGATATCAAATTCCCCGTTTTGTGATATCGCTGTCGTTTGGGCTAAAAATGAAGAAGGTCGTATTCACGGACTTATTGTTGAACGTGATATGGAAGGGTTTTCAACCCCTGAAACACATAATAAATGGTCACTTCGTGCTTCGGCAACAGGAGAGTTGATTTTTGATAATGTAAAAGTTCCTAAGGAAAATTTACTTCCTAATAAAAGCGGACTAGGAGCACCCCTAGGTTGTTTGGATTCTGCGAGATACGGAATTTCTTGGGGCGCTATTGGTGCTGCAATGGATTGCTACGATACTGCGCTACGATATGCGAAAGAACGCATTCAATTCGGAAAGCCAATCGCCGCATTTCAATTGCAACAAAAGAAGCTAGCTGAAATGATTACCGAAATAACAAAAGCGCAATTATTGGCTTTTCGCTTGGGTCAATTAAAAAACGAAGGTAAAGCCACCACTGCTCAAATATCAATGGCAAAACGAAATAATGTGGAGATGGCAATTAAAATCGCTCGTGAGTCGAGACAAATCTTAGGTGGAATGGGCATTACTGGCGAATACAGCATCATGCGCCATATGATGAATCTAGAAAGTGTAATCACCTATGAAGGCACGCACGATATTCACTTGTTAATCACTGGGATGGATATTACAGGGCACGCGGCTTTTAAATAACAGTTCTGTTTATCCTCTAAAATATTCCAGAGTAAGCTCATCATCGGCTACTTCAGGGTCATCTTCAAAAATCAAATACAAACGATCTAGTTTGACTTCGATTTTGTATTGTTCTCCGTTATTGAATGTGATGATACTATCGGTAACGGTATAAGCGCCCTCAGCATTGGTTAAAAATTCATTTTGACCCGAATTTTCAATTATTACTTCCTCTGCATCAAAAGTTATTTTATGAGTACTAAAATCAGTATCTCCTCCAAAATCACAAAAACAACTGACATTGAAAAGCGTCCAAGGTCCTTCAAAGTCAAACGTTAGCTTGTCATCGTTATCATTTGTGCATGAAAAATTGAGCAGTGCCAAACATCCAATCAAAAATATCTTTTTCATAATATTATTTTCCTCTTCGTTATCTACAAGTAAAACGGTTAAAATCGGATTCAAGTATTGAAGTTTAACACTAGTCTTAAAAACTAGTATATTTTAACGATAGTTACCTTTATTGATTTGCTGATAGGGGTTTTACTGCGATCAGCAAAATGGTTGTGTGGTACTAGCACATTTGTTTCTGGGAAATACGCTGCCAAATCTCCTCTTGGTATGCTATAAGGAATAATTTTAAATTTATGAGCTGTTCGTAATTTACCGTCATAAGAACTAGAAATATCTACTACATCTAATTTTTTGAACCCACCAGCCGTCATATCTTCAGGATTCATAAACAAAACTCTTCTTTCATTATATACCCCGCGATAACGATCATCTAATCCGTAAATAGTGGTATTGAATTGATCGTGCGATCGTATGGTCATTAACATATATTCATCAATCTTTAGCTCATGATTAGGAATACAATTTATAGTCAATTGTGCTTTGCCATTGGGTAGTTTAGTAAAATCCAATTCACGAACATTATTTGGCAAATAGTATCCTGCCCCTTTGGAACGCTGTTCCGTATCTTGAAAACCTTTTGCAACCTGATCTATTTTTTCACGAATGAGTTCATAGTTCTCGCCCAAAGCTTTCCAATCCATAGCATGCTTTCCTTCGAAAAAAGTATCCGCCATTTCGGCAATAATATCGGGCTCACTTTTAATTTGTTCCGAAGGGGGTTTTAACAAGCCTCTAGACTGTCTTACTTGCCCCATACTATTCTCTACGGTAATATGACGTAGTTTTCCATTCTTCAAATCCTTTTCAGAACGACCATAAGTGGGTAATAACAATGCGGTTTTTCCTGTAACCAGATGCGTTCGGTTTAATTTGGTACTTACTTGAATAGTAAGCTCGCAATTTTCAAGCCCCTTAGCGGTATACTCCGTATCTGAGGCTGCCATTAGAAAATTACCACCTAAGCACATAAACACTTTCGCTTTTCCTTCATGCATTGCCTTCATTGCCTCTACCGTATCGTAACCTTCCTTTGAAGGAGGAACGAAGCCTAGATACTTTTCTATTCTCTTATTGAGTTCTTTATCAACGAAATGCATAATACCCACACTTCTATCACCTTGCACATTGCTATGACCTCTTACAGGGCAAGTGCCTGAATTTGGTTTTCCAATGGCGCCTTTCAATAAAAGTAGATTTACATATTCGCGAATATTCTCCACCCCATTTTTATGCTGTGTAAGACCCATAGCCCAACACACCACTATCTTTGATTTTTTAGCTAAAAGTTCAACGACAATAGCAATATCTTCTTTAGCAACTCCACATTGTTCTAGAAGTGCTTTTTCGTCATGTTTTTTTAAATCATCTATTAACTCTTGATATCCATCAACGTATTGATCTAAAAATTTGTGATCGAATACATTTTCATTGATAGCATCTAAGGTGGCCAGCTTGATTAGAATCAACTTTATAAGCGGAATGTCTTGATTGATTCTTACAGGAAGATGCACATCGGCAATATCTTCACCAGAAACCCATCCTTTTAAGTGCTGCGGATTCTTGAAATTTATGAGTCCAGATTCTTTCAGGGGGTTAATACTAATCACCTTACCGCCGTTCTGTTTGCATTTCTCCAAAGCAGATAACATACGTGGATGATTTGTACCCGGATTTTGACCCGCTACAATCACTACCTCAGCTTCATACAAATCTTCTAATTTGATGGAACCTTTTCCTATACCCAAAGTTTCACCGAGTGCCACTCCGCTAGATTCATGGCACATATTAGAACAATCAGGCATATTGTTTGTGCCAAGAGCACGGGCAAACATTCCGTATAAAAAAGCGGCTTCGTTGCTTGATCTTCCAGAGGTATAAAAAATAGCCTCGTCGGGTGAATTTAGTTTTCTAAATTCTTGAGCCATAAGCTGGTAGGCATCCTTCCAGGTAATAGGTTCATAATGAATACTACCTGCTTTTAATACCAATGGTTCGATGATACGACCAAATTTATTCAAATCATAATCAGATAATTGCGAGAGTTCTTCAACGGAATGTGTTTTAAAAAAATCAGCTTCAATATGAGAGGTAGTTGCCTCATCTGCTAAAGCCTTTGCACCATTTTCGCAGTACTCAGCTACCTTCGAAGGTTTTTCAGGATCTGGCCAAGCACAACTCGGACAACTAAAACCGTCTTGCTGATTCATATCGAGCAAGGCAGTCATCGAACGAACCACGCCCATTTCTTTAAAACTATGACGAAGGGCTTCTTTCACACCCAATGCACCTGCGGCAACTCGTATCGGATCTTTCAATTTGATTTCTGAAAAATCTTGATTACCTCGTATAGAAACATTTCTGTGAAAATCAGATGCCATAATGAATTGCGTTACCCTATAAAATTACTTTTTATTTTATCAATAAAGTAACGCTATCGAAGCAAATAGCGCTCAAAATAATCTTGTGAAAACAAAATTATAGGCGTTCACAACAACTTTCTCTTGCTACGCATCATTTCTTTTCTCAAACTGTAGTCTCTCTATATCTTTGAAGTGTAATTAAGAAATAAAATTTTTCATTTTCATATAGTGTTCTCGTAAAAGAGCTTCGATCGAAAGACGAAGCTCTTTTTAGTTTTATTCTTTTTCTAGAGAAGAAGATGCTCTATCTGATAAAGACCCATTCTTTCGTATAAACCCAAGTTCTCTAGTCGTTGTCTTCATATCTGCATACCTAGGATCAGGCACATAATCTTCTTTTCTCATTTTAATGACTTCGATACTCAAAAATCCGAACTCGCTGACTACTTTACCATAAAAGCGATAAATGCCTCGACCCCGAAATTTGTATTTGGCCGCTACGGGTGGAAAAAGCACGGTGTCAAAAACCAAACCCTGCTGATCGACCAAAGTTGCGAAATGCATCCGTTTTCCATTATGGGTACTTGTGTTTTTCACTGTAACCATATAGCCGTAAATATCAATATGTTTATTTAAATAGCGTTCGAGATCTTTACTACCTGTACTATTTTTTGGCGGTTCTACCAGTAATTCAAACGGACTACACAAACAAAAACCTAACAGTTCTAATTGTGTAAAAGCCATCTCTAAATCAGTTGTATTTAATTTCGGAATTTCAAAATGTTGATGTTTAGGTTTGAATAACTTGGGATGATCAATTTTGCTATTTTTATTTAAAAATAGGTGTGCCTTCCATAAAAGTTCGTGCTTATTCGTTCCTGTAAATCGAAATGCATCAATGCGAATCAAAATGCTTACTTGCTCTATAGATATTAAAACACGATCTAGAAAATCTTCCAAAGAAAGAAACATACCATTTTGAATACGTTCTTTAAGAATACGTTCAACAACACGAGTTTCCAATTCTTTTAAATACATAAAACCCAAATACAACTGCTTCGTATAAATACAATTCGCTGCGAAACTTTTATTAATACATGGCGCATGTATTTGAGCACCTAACATACGAGCTTCATGAATATAAAATTCTGAACGATAAAAACCACCGCCATTATTTAGTACAGCTACCATATATTCCAACGGAAAATAAGCGCGTAAAAAAAGGGTTTGATAACTCTCTACCGCGTAAGAAGCAGAATGACCTTTAGCAAAAGCATAGCCCGCAAAACTGGCAACTTGATTCCATATTTCAAAAATAAGTTCATCTTTATAGCCCTTCTGACGGCAATTGTCAATAAACTTTTGCTCTACTCTTTGAAACTCTTCTCGCGAACGAAACTTACCACTCATACCACGACGAAGCACGTCTGCCTCTCCTAAATCAAGCCCTGCAAAATGATGCGCTACTTTAATTACATCTTCTTGATATACCATAACACCATACGTATCAGGCATAATATCTAACATTACCGGATGTGCTTTTTCTTCAGTTCTACCTGGATTACGGTGTCGCAAAATATATTCTCGCATCATTCCGCTTTTTGCTACTCCGGGTCGAATGATAGAACTTGCTGCTACCAGCCCTAGGTAATTATCAACTTCTAGTTTTTTGAGCAACATGCGCATCGCTGGAGACTCTACATAAAAGCAACCCATACATTGTGCTGTTTTTACAAGCTCATTAATTTTCGGGTCGCGTTTAAATCTTTTAATATCATGAATATCCCACTGTGCAAATTCGTCAGGGCGCGTTTGTTCTAAAATAGTTATGGATTCTTTAATTTTTGATAAACCCCGTTGTCCTAAAATATCAAACTTATATAAGCCTACGTCTTCAGCAATAACCATATCGTATTGCGTTGTTGGATATCCTTTCGGAGGTAAATGCGTCGCAGAAAACCAATGCAAGGGTTTTTCACTAATGAGTATTCCGCCTGCGTGAATACTCAGATAATTGGGCATTCCTTCTAATAATTTAGTATACTTCACTACCAAAGAAGAAACGCCATCTAATCGGGAAGCTTGAAAATTTCCATCGCATAAATTATCAATTTCATCTTTTGGGAGACCGAATACCTTACCCAATTCACGTACCATACCTCTCCATTTGAAGGTGACATAAGTACCTAATAAGGCAACGTTTTCAAAACGCTCAAAAATATACTGCGTCATGATCGGCCGATCGCGATGCGAAAAATCAATATCAAAGTCAGGCGGGTTTGCCCGATATAGATTGATGAATCGCTCAAAATAAAGATCGAGTTCCATAGGGTCGACATCAGTAATGCGTAATAGATATGCTACAATACTATTCGCTCCACTACCTCGCCCTACATAAAAGAATTTTTCTTTTCGGGCGTAAGAAACAATATCCCAATTGATCAAAAAATAGGAAACAAAACCCATTTCTTTGATAAGTGTTAGCTCTTTTTCTATTCTATTTTCGATCGCCTTATTCAGTTCTGGGTATCGGTATGGCAAACCATCTTGACATAACTTTTCAATCAATTTCTCGTCTTCTTCTCTACTGTCCAAATAGTTGGTTAAATTCTGTGGTTTTCTTCCTTCAGAAAAATCAAAACGAATAGAACATGAATTCATCAAACGTTCTGTGTTTTCTAAAATAAAAGGATATTCAGCAAAGACTTTCGCCAAGTTCTGCACAGGAAACATCTTCTCTTCTTCACTTGCTTGTTCTGTAGTTGAAAGTTTACTGAGCAAGGTATTATTATCAATAGCTCTCAATAAACGATGAGCATTGAAATCACGTTTATTGCGAAATGTCACAGGTTGTTGTACCACTAATTTAGTTTTATAGGCCATTAATCTCGAAAAACGTAACCGACGCAAATCAGCGATAGAAATACCTATAAATTCATGTGAAGCGAAAGTTGTCATCTCATTTTGAAGCACTACATCAAAGGGATAGATGACATACGAATTCTTAAACTCAGGAGCGATTTTCGGTATCTCTTTGTCTTGATGCAAATGCTCAGAAAGAAAATTATTCAGCTCTAAATACCCCTGGTTATTTTTGGCAACACCTATGAAACATGGTATTACTCCGTTTCTAAAATCAATACCTAATATTGGAGTGATTCCGAATTCTGGCGCTTTTCGCACAAAATTGAGTCCTGCAGAAGTAGTATTAATATCAGTAAGTACTAATTGACTTACATGATTTTCTTGTGCTAACTTCAAAAGCTCTATCTCTGAAAAAGTACCATAACGGAGGCTATAATATGTATGACAGTTCAGATACATCGTACAAATTCCAAATCACAAATTCCAAATTCCAAATTCCGAACGTTCACAATTAAAAGTATTTCATAATTTATAGTGACTGATTCTTGGGAATTGATCTTTTATTAATAATAGCCGACAAAATTCTTCTTAATTCAACAGCTTCTTTAATTAATTCTTTCACCTTCGCCTGATAATCACTATTCAAATCTTTTAAAAGTCTGAGCCAATATTCGGCTTCTTTAGATTCTTTTCTCGCAATTTTGGTCCTCATCAAAAAATCTTTATCTCCCAGTTTTTCATTAGCTTCAATGTAATTTGCCCCTACTGACCCTGAAGCTCTTATCAGTTGCTTTCCATCCTCAATATTATTTATAATTTTGGATAGTTCTCTTATTAGAAATCGACATTCTCTGGCAAACAAATATGTTCTGTTCTCTAGATTGTAAACTGTATTTTGCTTCATATGCTTTGGAATTTGGATTTTATGATTTGGAATTTATCATTGTTTTCTATGTGCCAACACCAAAGGTGGCTGACCATTAAATGGATTATTATATCTACCCACACTTCGAGCACCTAAACCCGAAGCTCTTAGTACACTTTTATCACCGTACCGTTTTCGTATCGCATCCATAGCATTGTACAAACTGAGTACTTCTTCGGTATCATCAAAAAGGTTAATCTGATAATTACCACCTACCAAATGGCTAAATTTTACACCTACCAAACGAACTAATAATCGCCGGTTATATAATGCTTTAAATAGCCCCAATATTTTTGGAATCAAAATATGATCAGCACTGGTATATGGAATACGCATTTGTTTTGAATAGGTGTTGAAATCAGAATATCGAATTTTGACTGCAATACAGGCCGTCAATTTTTCACCCCTGCGTAATTGATAGGCTAGGTTTTCGGTCATTGCTATTAAAATGCCACGTAGCTTATGTACATCAATAGTATCGAGATCAAAAGTTCGTTCTGTAGAAATAGATTTTCGTTCACAAAATGGTATTACAGGAGTATTGTCAATACCATTGGCACGTTTCCAAATGACTCTACCGTTTTTACCGAGCACACGTTGCATAACGTCCATAGGCATTTCTTGTACTGTTTGCACTTTTCGTAAGCCTAGGTTTCGCAGCGTCTGATAAGTTTTATCACCTACCATGGGTATTTTTTTAATAGAAAGTGGTGCTAAAAAAGGTTTTTCCAGACCTTTATCGACCTTGATTTTATTATTGGGTTTTGCTTCACCTGTGGCCACTTTTGAGACTACTTTGTTAGAAGACAGTCCGAATGAAATAGGCAAACCTGTTTCGTTAATAATACGGTCGCGCATTTCAGATGCAAATTTGTAAGAACCAAAAAAGCGATCCATACCTGAAAGGTCAGCATAGAACTCATCAACGCTTGATTTTTCGAATAGTGGTACTTCTTCTCTAATGATCTCAGTAACCACATCAGAATGTTTACTATACTCTCCCGAATTACCACGAATTACTACCGCTTCAGGGCAAAGTTCTTTGGCCATTCGCATGGGCATGCCTGAATGAACTCCAAAACTTCGAGTTTCATAACTACAAGCCGCAACAACGCCACGATCACTGATACCACCTACCAGTAATGGTTTGTGCTGTAATTCTCTATTCAATAAACGTTCTACAGAAACATAAAATGTATCTAAATCAATATGTAATATGGTTTTATTCATTAACTATTCTAAAAAGGGATAGCTAATTTATGGAATTATTCCATTTATTTGGATTATTTCCAATTTATTATATGTTAAAAAGCCCATAAGGTGTTTCTTATGGGCTTGGTTATCGATTTGATTTTATATACATCATCGCTAGTTTTAGACTATTAATTAAAAGGCAAAGCCCGTAGACATTCTAAAGATTAATGCGTATAATCCAATAAAAATCAGTGCAAAGCAGAACCATGAGAAGATTTTTAAGTAATTCTTCAGAATAAAATTTCCTAAGTTTTTAAAACCTTCTAAGTAAATCTCTTTAATAAGTAGTGTCGTCTTCATAATCTTTCTTTTTAATAGTTCACTACTAGAAAGGCAAATGCTATGCTGAACTGAGAAATGAAGTGATATTTTAGTTAAACATGGTTTTAAATTGGTTGAAATACCTGTTTTGAAACAAAAAATTAAAAAACCCGTATCAAACTTTCGATACGGGTTTTTCACTAAACCAACTCAAACATAAACTCACTTATATGTCTTTGTCTATATCTTTCGCTATAATCCAAAACGAAAATTAGCGCCTAACATAAAAGCAGCATTTTTAAAACTTATTACAGATTGCTCAGGATCAATATTTGTAAGTCCGAATTCTGTTGTAAATCCAATATCAATGCCATCATTAATAGCAAAACCAAAACCTGTGTACAAACCAATATCTAAGGGTTTCCAATCGTCAAGCGTCGTATTACCAATATCTTGTTTGAAACCATTGAATCTTGCAGACACCAAAACTCCCGTGTAAAGACCCGCTTCAGCATACAAACTACTTTCTGCACCTATTTCAACAAAGCTAAATCGTGCTCCAACAGGTACTTGAACATATAAAAGATTAAGATTACCATCACTTAAAGTAGCAGCTCCCTTTTTTGAAAATCCGAGACCCGTATGCAAATAAAAATTATCAGAAATATCGAAATCAACAGTGCCACCGATTTTTGCGCTTAATAAGCTATTTAAGTCTGTAGCTCTAGGGTCTGAAATGAATACATTACTAATACCAAAGTCAGCTTCTACTCCAAAATATTGTGCGGAAGCAGAAAAACTACTTAGCCCAATCGTTACTGTTAACATCAAGGTGATTAAATTTTTCATAATTATAGTTTTTAGTTTAATAATGATAGCAAATTACCGCATATAAGTACGCTGGTAAATCCCCCAAAATCTGTATTTTTCACTACTGGATTCCTGTAATTTTTTCTACTGGTAAACCAGTACTTCGTATCAAAATATCGCTAAAATCAAGTGGTATAGTTGATTACAAAAAAGGCCCCTTTCGGGGCCAGAGCAAATAGCTTAACCAAAAACTATATTCAACAGCTATTTACCTTTATCGTATAAACGAAGTTTTTGAAATGACATTAAATACCGCAATTTTTGAGGTATGCTTTCTTGCGTCTTATCTATTCGAAAGGCTTAACTTCTTATTCATGATCAAATTATTTAAAATCAATATTCATTACAATACCGCTTTGATTGTATTTTTTTCTACTGGTTTTCCAGTATATTGAATGTAAGGTATTTATAGTCCCATGTACTTATGGTATATTGGTTTAGAATTACATAATATGGAAAGCTTGAGACGTAGATTGCTTTTATTTTTACTAGGTATTTCTGCAACTTTTTTGCAGGCACAAAGTCTCGAAAGACAAAGAACTATTGATAGCCTGAAGCATCGATTGGCAACCGTTCAATCTGATACTGCAAAAATTTATGCGATGGTTGATCTTGCCAAAGCACATGAGACTATTGACTCTGCAAAAACATTCTCTTACGCCTTTAATGCCTTAGCTAAAAGTCAAAACATCAGTTTTACACAAGGCATTATGAATGCGCGAGTAGCTATCGGTAGTGCCTATATGGATTACTACGAAATCGAGAAGGCCGAAAAAGAATTGAAGACTGCTATTAAATTGGGTGACGCATTGATCAAAATTGATTCGTCAAGACGCACTTTAAAACAGCGCATGCGAGCCTACTTTAATTTAGGAGTAAACTATAGTTATAAAGGTGATTATAACAAACAAATTGAATATTCACAATTGGTCATTCCAATGGCTGAATACCTTAAAGAATATGGTTTTTTAGCCAATTTATATACAAACCTTGGTATCGTTCATGAAAACTTAGGGGATTCTAAATCAGCTTATGATAGTTATCAGATAAGTGGTCGTTTACAAGAAAAGTATGGAAAAGACACGAACATCATTTTTGACAAACTTTCTTTTGCACAAGTACTTTATGAGCTAGACTCTATTCCTGAAATGGTTGCGCCGTTAAATATTGCAAAAAAGTATTTAGATAAGAATCCTAAAGACCCTGATTGGCAATTATACCACACCCAAAAAGGTTTGTACTATGCGGGCTTAGCTGAATATAAAAAAGCTATTGCAGAATTTGATAAGGCCAAAGAAGTAATACAAAAACTTAAATTATATGGGTATCTAAATTTATTAAATCAAAGATACGCCGTGGTTTATGAACGGATGGGCGATTATAAAATGGCCGGCGATTACATTGGTAAATACCTTGATTATAAATTAGAGATAAATGATTACCAAGGTGCTTTTCAGGGACACTACAAACGATCTCAATTTTATGCAGCTGATGGAAATTACAAAAGTGCTTATTTCGATTTATTGACTGCGGTAGACATTTATGATAGTCTTGAAATTCAAGAAAACTTGAAGAGTATTACCGAACTTGAATTAAAGTACGATACTTCTGAAAAAGAAAAAGAGATACTACTGTTGAAAAATGAAAGAAACGAGACCGCTCTGTCTCTTGAAAAGAAAAAGTCGCAAGCATATTTGCTTGGTGGAATTTCTAGTATTCTATTATTACTTCTATTTGGCGGCTATTACTTTTATAATCAACGCCTTCGTAAAGCAAGAAAAAAAGAACGTCAACAAGAAGCTGAAGTACTCCTTCTAAAACAAGAACAACAAAACAAAGTATTTTCTGCAATGATAGAAGGGCAAGAAAAAGAACGAAAGCGACTAGCCATCGATTTACATGATGGTTTGGGGGGGAGATTATCAGGAATTAGCATGAATCTTTCTAAATTAGATACAGACGAGCCAAAAAAATACCCTAAAAAACAATTACAAAAGGTGATGAAAGACCTTGATGACTCCTTGACCGAACTCCGTATGATCGCCCGAAATATGATGCCTGAAACCTTAGTCAAATTTGGACTTCAAGCCGCTTTAAAAGATTATTGTAGTAGCATGACAGGTAGTGATACCAAAGTTACTTTACAATTTTATGGCACTGATAAAGGCATTGGCATCAACCAACAAGTTACGATGTATAGGGTTATTCAAGAACTCATTAATAATGCTGTGAAACATGCACAAGCCTCTGAAGTTTTAGTACAATATATGCGTGAAGGAGATTCGGTTGATATTACTGTTGAAGATAATGGTACAGGATTCAATAAAAATGAAGAATTGGCACACAACAATTCTGGAATGGGATTATCAAACTTGCAAACCAGAGTTGCTTATTTGAAAGGAAATATCGACTTTGAAAGCGAAGAAAATGAAGGCACAACCGTTAACGTACACCTCAATATCAATGCAGCATAGACCGATAAGCGTACTCATAGTAGATGATCACCCTATGGTTGTTGAGGGGTTAAAAACGCTTTTAAGTGATAATCATACCCTTATGGTAAAAACTCATTTTACCAATGGAAAAGACACACTTGACTTCTTAGAAAAAGAAATTGTAGATGTTATTCTTTTGGATGTAAATCTGCCAGATATTAACGGTGTCGAAATGGTAAAACTCATACTTGATAAAAGAGCGACTATAAAAATATTAGGACTAAGTACCTACAGCGAGCCCAGTATCATTAATCAAATGATTAAAAACGGAGTAAAGGGGTATCTTTTAAAAAACGCAACGTCAGATGAACTGGTGAACGCGATCACTCAGGTAGATCAAGGTAATTTTTATTTCGGTAGCGAAGTACAAAAGATACTTGCTGACTCTGTTAGTCAAGAAAGCAAAGACAGTCCAAAACTTACTCGGAGAGAAACGCATATTCTTCGCCTAATTGCTGATGGTAAGACAACCAATACAATAGCCGAAGAACTTTTTATTAGTCCATTGACCGTTGAAACCCATCGCAGAAATCTAATGCAAAAAATGGAGGTTTCAAATGCCGCTTCACTAATTAAAATAGCAGTAGAGAAAAAATTGATTTAGTTATTTTCTCGGCTTGTTCCCAATTCTCAAGTATAGTTTTCTACTAGTTTACAGGTATTTTAGATGTCTTTTGGGAAGTAGATAAATCAATTTAATATCTTGTTGATATGTTTCAAAGGAAGATACTGACGACATTTTTAGCATTTTTTCTACAGCTACTATTATGTGAATCTATTTTTGCACAACAAACTTCTAGCTCTAAAATAGATAGTCTAGAACAACTTTTGAATGCTGGCGACAATGAATTTCAAAAAGCCTATCGCATGAATGAAATAGCTGAAATTGCCTCAGGTATTGATTCTGCGAAGGCTTTTAACTATGTTAATAGCGCGGTCTTATTTTTTGAAAAGCATAACGATTCAATTGGCTTAGGTAAGTCTTACATGACGCTGGGCAGTATTTATTTTGACTATAACGAAATGGCAACCGCAGAGAAATATGAAAAAAAGGCGAAGCATATTTTAGAACGATTAATCAAAAAAGACTCTTCAAGAGAATTACTAAAAATTTGGACCGATGTGACGCTAAACCTTACGGCTAGTTTAGGCAATCAAGGAAAAGCAGTGGAAGAAATGGAGCATCTATTAGAATTAGCTCCTGTTGTCAAACGACTAGAAGATCATAAATCTAGTGGAATTATAAATACCAATTTAGCCATTGCATTTTTTAACGAAGAACAACTACAGAAAGCATATACCTATTTCAAGGGTAATGAAGTGAACTATCAAAAAACAGAGGCATACCAACAATTTGCAGCCGATCGAGTACTATTTGCTAATTGTCTTATACAGATGGACTCTATTTCAACTGCAAAAAAAGTATTGGATAACTCTCTAAAGATTTTAAATAAAATTCCAGAATCTCCATTTTGGCAAACTTATCATCAAACACTTGGTGTTTATTACAGAGAAACTGAAAACTATGAGGAGGCTTTGAAAGAATTTGAAACCTCAGTAAATATTATCAAAGAAAAAAAAGCATTCGGATTGTTATCACAGCAATACTTAGAATATGTAGCACTTTACAAAAAGCTAGGTAATATAGAGCTTGAAAAAGAGTATATGGGCAAATTTTATGACCTCAACATCAAAAATAATCCTGCAAGAAGTGTTTATGCTTTAAAAGAATTAGCAAAAATGGAAGATCGTTCAAACAACCCTACAAAAGCCATGAAATATGTAAACCAATATTTCAAGTTAAATGATAGCGTTAGAGAAGATGAATTATCTCGCCAAACCTTTCGGCTAGAACAATTATATCAAAAAGAAAAAAGAGAACGAGAAATTGCGCAATTGCAGGTGAAGAATGATAAAACGGACTTAGCGCTTGAAAAAAAGAAATCTCAAAATTATTTGCTATTCATTCTTTTAGGGTCTCTTCTATTTCTACTTGTATCAGGTTATTTAACCTATAGAAACCAACAAAAAAAAGCGTTATTAACTCAAAAAGAACAAGAAGGTCAGATACAACTACTAAAATCAGAACAAGAGCGTAATCTTTTCGGTGTGATGATGGAAGGTGTAGAGCAAGAAAGAAAGCGGCTTGCTGCTGATCTACATGATGGTCTTGGGGGAAGACTTTCTGGTATTAGTATTAAACTTTCTAAACTTTCAGAAATTGATAAGGTTAAAAAAGTGGTGCCTGAGCTTCAAGATATTCTTGGAAATATTGATGACTCACTACAAGAATTAAGAGGAGTAGCTAGAAATTTAATGCCAGAGACATTATTAAAATATGGCCTTAAAGCAGCTCTTGAAGATTATTGTAGTACACTAAAAGGCAAAGACACCAACATCGTACTTCAGTACTATGGAACTAAGGAAATACAAGAACGAAATATAAAACTCACTGTATACAGAATTATTCAAGAACTCATAAACAATGCGATAAAACACGCTAGAGCAACTGAAATTTTGGTTCAGTTTATGCACGACAATGAAAAAATAGATATCACTGTCGAAGATGATGGTGTTGGTTTTGACACCTCTAAACTCAAAGAAGAAAACGGAATGGGTTTGACCAATCTAAAAAATCGAGTACATTTTCTTAATGGAGAAATGGACGTTAGGTCGATAATTAACGAGGGTACTTCAGTCAACATACAAATAGAAAAAATATGAAATTGGAAAAAATAAAAGTAATAGTAGTTGATGACCACCCTTTAGTTATTGAAGGTTTACGCTCTTCGTTAGGAGCTGATTCTACAATTGATGTAATGAACTGTTTTGAAAATGCATCTGACCTATTTGCCTTTCTAAAAAGATCAACAGTCAATGTTGTTATTCTAGATGTAAATCTTCCTGACATGAATGGGGTAGAAATCTGCGAACGAATCACCAAAAAATATCCCCATGTAAAAATTGTAGGTTTAAGTACTTATAATGACCCAAGTATCATCAAGCAGATGGTAAAAAATGGAGCGAAAGGATATTTGCTTAAAAATGTAACCTCAAAAGAACTAGCTACTGCAATACATCAAATACATAGGGGGCAGTCTTACTTTAGTGGTGAAATTCAGAAAATATTAGCAGATTCAATTTTTGATAACAATGAAATTCCGAAATTGACACGCAGAGAGAAAGAAGTTTTAAGTCTAGTAGCTGAGGGTATTACGACACCTAAAATTGCCGAAAAGTTAATCATTAGCCCTTTAACGGTCGAAACACATCGAAGAAATCTAATTCAAAAAATGGGTGTGTCAAATGCTGCTCAGTTGGTTAAAATGGCAATTGAACAACGTTTAATTTAAAGTTTTAAAATATAATTAGGACTGCCATAGGAGATTAAAAAACTTCTAGACCTCTTACCCTATAAATGTTTAAAAACATTAACGAACTTGCAACCGAGTTTCATCAGATTTTCACCTTTTTCCATTTCTCAAAGTCCGTCTTAATACTATCATCAACTAATGGATAAAGACCAATTATCGATTGCCCATTTTGTACTTTTTCAATCACATACTCCTCAAATAAGGTCATTTGCAAACATTCATCGGCAACATCATCAGCAATTTCGGAAGGAATAACCATCACCCCGTCATCATCACCGACAATGATATCATTAGGAAAAACAGCAACATCTCCACAGCCGATAGGTTCATTAATAGCGATGGCTTGATGTAGTGTTAAGTTGGTAGGAGCAGAAGGCCGGTTGTGATAAGATGAAAAATTCAAATCAGCAATTTCAGCAGAATCACGAAAACCACCGTCAGTAACTAAACCAGCCACTCCCCTAAGCATCAATCTTGTCGCCAATATAGAACCAGCAGAAGCTGCTCTCGCATCTTTTCTGCTATCAATAACCAACACTGCTCCTTCGGGGCATTCCTCAATAGCAACCCTTTGTAAATGTTTAGGATCTTTAAAAACCGAAATCGGATTCAAATCTTCTCTTGCAGGAATATAACGTAAGGTATATGCATCACCAACCATAATCGGCTTGCCCAATTTTAATGGTTTTACATCTTGAATAAATTGATTTTTCAATCCTTTTTTAAAAAGACAAGTGGCTATGGTGGCTGTACTAACTTTTCTTAATTTGTCTTTTGTTGAACTTGAAACTTTATTCATACGAGTACACCAATTAAATTATATCAATTTGCTTGTTGCCAAGCTTCTTTTAAGAAAATTAAGTCTTTTTTCATTCGATTAAAAACTTCTTTTTTATCTGTGCTTAATTTTGTCGCACCATGCTCCGCTCCGCCAAGAGCATATTCTAAATGTAATGAAACAGGCACATTGATTTTATATTTTTTTAGCAACGAAAAGTACCGGTTAAAATCTACCATACCCTCGCCGAGAGGAGTATTTACTGGCTTCCATTTTCCCCCTACTTGTCCCCATTTAAAATCTTTAATTACTAATGATTTTATAAAAGGCTTTATTTGTCGTAAACCTAATTCCCAACTGTTTCCGCCTTCAACAACTGCGTGTCTTATATCATATTGCGCGCCGATGTGCTCATTTTTGGTCGCTTCGAAAATAGGGATTAGATCCCAAATAGGAGCGCCAACATGATTTCCTGCGTGGTTTTGATAGCATCCGATTAGTCCTAACTTTTTATTTAGCACTTCCAATGCTGTGGCTTGTTGTCTATATAAGGCTTGACTTTCAGTTATAGTTCTATCCTCAGGATAATTTAACCATCCGGTGCGATAATGCGTAAACCCTAAAGTACCTGCTGTTTCTAAAACCATTTCTTGTAAGGAGTCTTTTAAATCCCAAACATTAGTTGTCATCATTCTGGGAACCATCCCATATTTCTTCATTGCTGCAACTGCTTTCGGGAGGTCCTCTCCTACTTTTTCCGGTAGTACGTGTCCATTTGGTCTTACCGTTAAATCCAAACCATCAAATCCCATTTCTACTGCGGCAGCGGCCATCTCATCGTAATTCAGAAATTGTAGATGTTTTGAGAATAAACTTACTTCAATCTGTTCTTTCGGTCTTGCGTAGTGATTGAAAGGCATTAGAGGAACATTTGCAAGCCCAGCAACAGATAACTTTGTAAAATTTCTTCGAGATATCATATTACATTAATTTTTAAAAAGCAAGAATAGATTTGTACTTTACCTGTATTATTGATGCGAAATACTTGCGAGTCTTACAAATATATGTATTTTTGGTAAACCAAACTGGTTAACCAATTAAATTGATGTCATGCGAAAAAAAATTTTAATTCTGTTAACCTCAACTATTTTCTTGTTTTCCTGTGTAAAAAATTCTACGGATGAAAGAGTTCAAGTAAAAGACATTGATGAATTGAATGAAGCTATTAGCAAGGCTAAGCCCGGTGATGATATTGTTTTATCTAATGGCATTTGGAAAGATGTAACAATTGAATTTAAAGGAAAAGGAACAAAAGACAAACCCATAACATTAAGGGCTGAAACTGAAGGCAAAGTCAGCATCGAAGGTCAGTCGTATTTAAAATTTGGTGGTGAATATTTGGTGGTCGAAGGTCTACATTTTAAAAACGGATTTTCTCCATCGAATGCTGTTATAGATTTTAAAATACCCAAAAAAGACACGCTAGACATTATCTCAAATCATTGTAAAGTCACAAACTGTGTCATTGAAGATTTTAATAAACCTAAACGTGATAATAGTGATTTATGGGTTCAATTTTGGGGGCGCCATAATGAGTTGAGTAACTCATATATCGCGGGTAAAACGAACAGAGGTCCAACTGTAAGGGTAAGTATTGCTGGTATAGAAAGTATTAATAATCACCATCAAATTATAAATAATCATTTCGGACCAAGACCGGTAAAAGGTGGGCCAAGTGGAGAAACCATTCAACTTGGTGATAGTTATACTTCAATGTCGCCCAGTTATACTATGGTGGCCAATAATTTATTTGAAGAATGTAATGGGGAGGTTGAGGTAATTTCTAGCAAAACAAATTTTAATGTTTTTAAAAACAATGTGTTTTATAAAAGTGAAGGCTCCTTAGTAACACGCCATGGTAATTATGTTACGGTTGATGGCAATTATTTTATCGGAGATGGCGTCAACGAAAACTATGGAGGAATTAGAATCATCAATACAGGACATTGGGTAGTCAACAATTATTTCTACAATCTTAAAGGAAAGAGCTTTAGAAGTCCGTTGGCTGTTATGAATGGTATTCCGAAATCACCATTAAATCGTTATAATCAAGTAACGGATGTTGTTGTTGCCTATAACACTTATGTAAATTGTAGTTCACCATGGCAATTTGGTGTAGGCACAAATATTGCGCAAGCAGATGTTTTACCCCCCTCTGAAATACGTTCTGCGAGGGCCATTAGAACTACCATTGCTAACAATATTATATACAATGAAACTGCGTTGGAATCCATTGTAGTCGAAAATGATAGAGCCGATGGGGTTTTATTCAAAAATAACATCATCAATAATCAAGGTGTGAAAGTAAAAGATTTTGATGGAGGTATTACTGAAGCTTCATTAGAGCTTAGAGCATTATCAGACCATATATTCATTCCTGTAGGAGTACCCGATGATTTTGAAGCCTTTAAGGGCTTCGATTTTAATACTATTGAAACAGATTTATTAGGTGTTTCTAGGAAAGAGGACAAGAGTATTGGCGCTATAACTGGTAAAAATGTTTCCAACCCGAATATTTTAGACAAATCAAAGTATGGTGCATCTTGGCATTCTAATGAAGTTGAGCCAAGAGAACCCGTAACACATACGGTAACTAAAGCGGCAGAATTACAAACGAAACTAAATGAGGCCAGTAATGGGGATATTATCGCTTTATCTGAAGGTGCGTATGATTTCAATGAATCTTTGATAATCAATAAAACGATTACGATTCAATCTGAAGGAAAAGCACAGCTTGTTTATTCCGGAGTAGTTAATACACCTTTATTTTCGTTGCAACCTTATGGAAAACTTACCGTAAATAATATCATTTTAAAAGGAAACAATTCAAACTATGCCTTTGCAAGTTTAAAAGAGAATATGTCTAACCATTTTGGATTGACAGTTTCTGGGTGTGAAATAAGCGAGTTTAATTATGTCTTAAAGGCTTACAAAGAGTCATTTGCAGAACGCATTACTTTTGAAAATACCTCTTTTTCTAATTGTGAAAACGGAATTGAATTATCTGAAGAAACAAATGATAAAGGAGATTACAATACCGAATATTTAACCATTAGCCATTGTAATTTCGACAACGTTCAACAAAACGTTGTCGATTACTACAGAGGAGGATATGATGAGTCTACCATTGGCGGAAACCTTTTGATAAGCAACAGCACATTTACAAATTGTGGTGCAGAAGAGCGAAACAAAAGGTTACTAAACCATAACGGTATTGTGAATGTAACTATTACTAAAAATACCTTTAAAAATAATCCGGTACAGTTTGTTTCTATTTTATGGGGCGCTAAAAATAATGTTGAATCAGAAAATAACTTAGTGAATTCAGGACAATTAAAAACCGAAGAAAACTTAGTAATGAAACTGATGTATTAAAAGAAATTCCTGTTAAAAATGAAAAAAATATTTTATTTACTGGGTATTCTT
Organism: uncultured Flavobacteriaceae bacterium; assembly: GCA_937936275.1. Lineage (GTDB taxonomy): Bacteria > Bacteroidota > Bacteroidia > Flavobacteriales > Flavobacteriaceae > Maribacter_C. The sequence continues at coordinate 29,733 of CALHCJ010000154.1, read as the reverse complement.
GCAACACTCATTGCCTGTAAAAACAATACTAAAAACATTTTAGAAAACACCGCTAAAATACCGGTGGAAAGTATGAGCCAGGTAAAATACCCGCATGATGTGATTCCCTTTATGCAGGACTGGAAGATTCTTTGCGGGGATGGAACTCGATCTGAAGATTTAGTGAAATTTTCAAAAGAAGATTTCTTCTATGTTGAAAATGATGGTACTACAGATTGGGTAGTTTATAAAACCCCCAATGCTGGAATCACCTCAAAAACTTCAAGTAATACAAGAACAGAATTAGGTCAAAAAGCACATTGGATTCCCGAAACAGGCGGAAAGCTCACAGGTACTTTAAAAGTGATGCACGTATCAACAACGGGTGATGCTACCAAAGCTTCTTCTTTTTCAACAGTAGTTGGGCAAATTCATAGTGATGAAGGGCATGAAAATGAACCTTTAAAAATCTTTTATAAGAAGTTTCCAGGGCATAAAAAGGGATCTGTTTTTTGGAATTATGAAATTAATACGGCGGGGAGTAATGATGGCCGATGGGATTTTTCTACTGCCGTTTGGGGTTATGACTTTTCAGACGTCGGTACAAGTGCGCAGGAATATCCCGAGGAACCTGAGGATGGCATTGCTTTGGGTGAAGAATTCAGTTACGAAGTAAACGTTTTTGAAGGGGTTATGTATCTTACTTTTGAAAGCGAAAGGCATGAGACCATAACATTCACTAAAAGCTTAATAAAATCTGATTTCGTAGAAAAAGAAGACATTCCACAACAAATTATTGACGTGTATGCATCCAGGCGAACGGTAAGTGTTGAACGTGATACTGCATATGCGGGTGAAATTAATTATTTCAAACAGGGTTGTTATAATCAAGCGAACGGAAAGGCCACCAAGTCTGAAACTTATAATGGTGATATCGCTAAACAATATAAAAATGGAAGCTATGCTGAAGTATGGTTTAAAAATGCAACTGTAGGTGCAGGAACAGATCCTAAATAATAGTATTAATTAAGAAGAAAATGAAATCCATAATTATTAAATCAGCTGTACTTGTCGCCTTTCTATTAACGATATCTAGTTGCAAAGAGAAAACAAAGCAAGTACAAAAAGAAGCTATAGCAACCACCAAATACCCAAGTGACATTATTCCATTTTTTGAACATTGGAAGTTAATACTAGGTGATGGCTCTAATGCTGGAATTCCTCTTGATTTCGAAAATAAAAATTTCTTTTACACCACAAACGACGGTAACAATGATTGGGTTGTTTTCAAATCTCCCAATGGGGGTGATACACATGGCACTTCAAATAATACTCGAACCGAATTGGCACAAACGAAAAAATGGTATCCAAAAACCGCTGATGACAAATTGACGGCTACACTGAAAGTTATGAATGTATCTGCAACAGGTGATGCTCGTGTAGCTGCATCACACTCAGTAGTAGTCGGGCAGATACATAGTGCGGATGGCCACGAGAACGAACCCCTTAAGATATTTTATAAAAAATTTCCGGGTCATAAAAAGGGTTCTGTCTTTTGGCATTATGAAATTAATACGGATGGGGATGACAATTCTGGAAGATGGGATTTTTCAACTGCCGTTTGGGGTCATGACTTCTCCGTTGTAGGTAGTGACGAAAATAGCTATCCAGCAGAACCAAAAGAAGGAATCGCATTGGGGGAAGAATTTAGTTATGAAATTGAGGTGAAAGATGGCATCATGAACCTAAAATTTATGAGTGAAGGTCATGAAACCAAAACATTTACGAAAAACTTAATTGAATCAGAATATACCACTAGTGATGATATGCCCGAGCAGACACAAAAATTATTTGCTCCCATAGGTCAAGATGGTTTAGAACGTGTAAATGCATATACTGGCGAAGGTTGCTTTTTTAAACTCGGTTGTTACAATCAAACCAATGGCAAATCTCCAGAAGTAAATAAAAACTGGTGCTCTGGTGCCGAAACACATGATGGTGATATTCAAAAGCAATATGCCGATGGAAACTATGCTGAAGTTTGGTTTAAAACCGGAAGTATAGCTATAAGTGATATGGCTGTGTCCAACGAGGGCTATTTTACTAAAAATGATTAAGGCTATTAACTTATCACTTTATTGATTTTATAAAACAATATGACCCTCAGAATGAAATACTATCACAACCATTTATTATGTTTATTCGTCCTATCGTTAGGGCTACTTTTTGGTTGTAATGATACCTCTGAAAAACCTACCGAGGCTTCAAATACTTCAACGCATCCGAGCTTAATCTTAACCAGTCAAGGGGTCAAAGACATTCGAGCGAATTTAGGAAATATTCCAATTTTTGATAAAACCTTAGCAGCTGCTCAAAAAGAGATTGATGCAGCAATTAAAACTGGTTTTGATGTGCCGGTGCCAAAAGACTATTCAGGGGGGTATTCACACGAAACGCACAAAAGAAATTATATTTTAATGCAAAAAGCTGGAGTCTTATATCAAATACTTGATAATGAGATTTACGCCAACTTTGTAAAAGATATGTTGTTTGCCTATGCCAAGCAATACCCTACACTTCCTATTCACCCAAAAACAAGATCGTATGCCAGAGGCAAATTGTTTTGGCAGTGTTTGAATGATTCAAATTGGTTGGTATACGCCAGTCAGGCCTATGATTGTATTTATGAGTATTTGACCGTAGAAGAACGCAATACTTTAGAAACAGATTTATTTAGGCCTTTTGCCGATCACATATCAAAAGATAATCCACAGTTTTTCAACAGAGTTCACAACCATGCAACATGGGGCAATGCAGCGGTAGGTATGATTGCTTTAGCCATGGGTGATGACGCCCTTTTAGATAGAGCGTTAAACGGGGTTCAAGTTGAAAATTTTGATGCCAATGAAAAAGATAATGATGGTGGGTATATTAGAAAAAATGGACAAAAAATAGGTTTCTATGCCAACATTAACGAACCTTTTTCTCCTGATGGGTATTTCACTGAGGGGCCGTATTACCAAAGATATGCTTCGTATCCATTTTTGATTTTTGCGCAAGCACTTCAAAATAAAAAGCCAGAACATAAAGTATTTGAATATAAAGATAGTGTGCTCTTAAAAAGTGTAAATGCCTTACTAAATTTATCAAATGCAAAAGGAGAATTCTTCTTATTGAATGATGCCCAAAAGGGAATGTCGTACTATAACGCTTCCCTGATTTCGGCTGTAAATATTACATATCACTTTGGAGGAAATAATCCAGAATTATTAAGTATTGCTGAAAAGCAAGGAAAAGTGACACTAGATGATTCTGGTTTGTCCGTAGCCCTAGATATTGCTGCAGGAAAGGCAAAGCCATTTGATAAAAAATCTATTGAACTTTCCGACGGTGCTAATGGTGATGAAGGAGCGGTCGGAATTTTAAGAAGTGATGATCTAGAAGTCGTTTTCAAGTACACAGCACACGGCCTAAGTCATGGGCATTATGACAAACTATCTTTTGCTTTATTTGAAGATGGTGAAGAAGTAGTGCAAGATTACGGCATGTCACGTTACGTAAATGTGGAACGAAAAGGAGGTGGTAATTATTTGAAAGAAAATACGACTTGGGCGAAGCAAAGTATATCCCATAATACTCTGGTACAAAACGAAACATCACATTTTAAAGGAAAGTATGATATCGGAAGTCAACATCATTCTGAATCCTATATTTTCAATACTGACAATTACAATGTTCAGGTTGCCAGCGCAAAGGAATATAATGCATATCCTGGCACCAAGATGCATCGAACTATGGTTATCATTAAAGATGGTGATGCAAAACCATACATCCTTGATATTCTGAAGGTAGAATCAGAACAAAACCACCAATATGATTTACCGTTTTATTACTTAGGACAACTTATTCATACCAGTTTTGAATACAAGAAACCGAAGACACCGTCAGTTTTAGGAGCAGAAAATGGATATCAACACTTGTACAAGGAAGCTACCGGAATTTCATCCGGAGATAACATAAAACTGAATTGGCTCTTAAATAATAAATTTTATACCTACTCCGCTGTTACCTCGAAGAATGATGAGTTGATTATTGCGCGCATAGGAGCCAGCGACCCAGAATTTAATCTTCGTAATGAGCCCGCATTAATCTTAAGAAAAAAGAATACTAAGAACACCGTTTTTGCTTCAATAATAGAATCACATGGTACTTATGACCCCGTATCAGAGTTGGCCATCAACGCATATAGCAATATCAAAACTATAGCAGTGGTATATGATACTGAAGAATATACAGCCGTTCGGTTTGAAAATAAAGCTGGAGAATCTCACCTCTTCATTATTTCAAATATAAATGCTTCCGAAGAAGCGAAACATGCAATAAAAATTAACAATAAGAACTACCAATGGATAGGTTCTTACTATTTTAAATAAAAAAATTATGAAACGATTTAGCGAAAAATACATCATCACAAAAGACATGGAATGGGAAAAACTCGGAGGAGGAGTTTCAAGAAAGTTCTTAGGGTATGATAACCAAATCATGATGGTAAGAGTGAAGTTTGAAGCGGGAGCATTGGGCTCTCCTCATCAACATTTTCATACCCAAGCTACCTATTGTGTATCAGGTAAATTTGAATTTGAAATTGATGGGGTAAAGCAAATTGTTGAAGCAGGAGATGGTGTTTATATTGAGCCGAATCTACTACACAGTGCCGTTTGTTTGGAAGAAGGAGAACTCATCGACACCTTTAGCCCAGTAAGAGAAGATTTCTTAAGTGGTGATGGGGTTTCATATTTTGGAGATAAGTCTTAAGCCCCCAACTGCTAGAAGTTAAAGAACTAATAAGAGGAGAATATGATGAAAAATAAAATAACGGGGAAAAATGTGCTCATTACAGCAGGTGCTCAAGGTATCGGTGAATCAATCACTAAACACTTTATTGATAATGGAGCCAATGTTGCTATTCACTACTTTTCTAGCAGCGATACAGCGAATAAGTTGGTTGAATATGCAACTGGCAAAGGACAAAAAGCGGTAGCTATATCTGGTGACCTGACAAAAGAGACCGATGCAAACGCGTTGGTTGAAAAGACCGTAGGTGCACTTGGTGGCTTGAACATACTTATCAATAACGCAGGATCTCTGGTAGCGCGAAATCTTTTAAGCGAGATGGAGACGGAGTTTTGGCACAAAGTGATGGATATAAACCTTACCTCTATGATGCTAGTGACCCGGGCAGCAAGCTCTTTTTTAGCAAAAAATAAAGACAGTAGTATTGTTAATTTAGCATCGTTGGCAGGGCGCAAAGGAGGTCACCCGGGATCACTGGCCTATGCTACTAGTAAAGGTGCTATCTTAACTTTTACCAGAGCTTTAGCAACAGAATTTGGACCGCAAGGAACACGTGTCAATGCAGTTGCTCCTGGTCTTATTCTTGGCACTTCATTTCACAATACCCATACCACTAAAGAATCAGCTGCAGCCACAACCGCTGGTATTCCAATTCAACGAGCAGGCAACGCAGATGATGTAGCACGAGCAGTGTTATACTTAGCTTCTGAATACAATGGTTTTATTACGGGTGCTACTCTAGACATTAATGGTGGTGTTTACAATATGTAGTGCTGAATTTAAGCTAAAGCTCATGGGTTGCTACACACAATAACCATCTGTATACACCAGCTATTATCTCCTTACCTAAAAATACTGAACTATGAATCTGATAATTATCAGACATATATTTTAGTAGGCTTTCAAAAACATTACACATAAAATTTAAAAATAATTTTTTTTTAACATACTAATAACATATATTTGGTTAACCAATTTGGTTTACCAGAATGGAAAACCAGATATTCTCACCTCAACTAACAAACTCTAACCTAAATAAAGGCTTATGAAAAAATAGATCTAGTTCGAAGAAAAAAGAATGGGTTCAAGCTGATTCTTGTTCATTTCATTTACTTCAGTTTTAGGAAGTATACTCAAAACACACAAATATTACCCTTGACGCTATTCGTCAACTACTGACAAGTGATCTTTGGTAAGTTGAACACAAAAATGTGATTTTTAAACCATCACACGAACAACGTCGGCGCTTAAACCGATTTTTAGTACTAACTTAATTTTAACATAAAATGAATTTAAAAAAGAATTTAACTCTTATTGTGATGTTGCTCTTCAACATTGCACTCTTCGCGCAAGACAGTTATGTTTTGTCAGGCACGATAACCGATGAGGCCAATGTGCCTATTCCAGGAGTAAACGTTATTGTTGCTAATACCACTAGAGGTACTTCGGCCGATTTTGATGGAAACTATTCTATTGAGGTAAGTGATGGCGATGTGCTGCAATTTTCATCTTTGGGTTTTACATCGCAATCAATTACTATCAACGGTCAACAAACGCTTAACGTAACTTTAGCGGAAGACTCAGCTTTGCTAGACGAAGTCGTAGTCGTTGGTTACGGTACTCAAAAAAGATCAAATCTAACAGGTGCTGTTGCTAAAGTAGGGGGTGATGAAGTTGCTGCTATTCAAGCAAACCGAGTTGATGACGCCCTCGCTGGTAAGTTAGCTGGTGTACTGATTCAAAATCAAAGTGGAGAGCCAGGTGCTGATCCAAAGATTCAAATTAGAGCCGCATCTTCCATATCAGGAGATTCTAACCCATTAATAGTAGTTGATGGTTATCCTATCTCAGGAAGTTTGGCCACAGTGAACCCAAATGACATTCAAAGTTTAGAGGTTTTAAAAGATGCTGCTTCGGCTGCCATTTATGGTTCAAGAGGAGCAAATGGTGTTATTTTGGTTACCACCAAGAAGGGTAAGCAAGGTAAAGCTAGCTTTAGCTATAATGCTTATACTAGTATTTCAAACAAATATCAAAGAGACAATCTTCTTTTAAATGCTAGCGAATGGGCTGATACTATTGAAGCTAATATAGCTAATGGTAGCTTTGATGTTTCTGAAGTGGATCCTGCCTTATTAAATTATAGAATAAATGCCTATAGAAATTCCCCTGGTGCAATAAGTCCTGAAGAATGGCTTTTTCAAACAGGCACAAGTACCAATCATGATTTCAGTGTCAGTGGTGGATCAGAAGACGTAAATTACTTTGCTTCTTTAGGTTATCTAAATACGAAAGGTATTGCACGTACTCAAGGGTTTGAACGAATTAATGCTCGTATGAATGTGGATGCTAAACTCGGTAACAAATTCCAAACAGGATTAAGTTTTAATGGCTTCACATCGAATAGAGAAATATTAGCCCATGACCAACGTGATCTTCTAAGAGCATATGGTGTTCATCCCGTATATCATACAGAAGAGTCAATAGCATTTGTGCAAGATTTGAACAATCAGGCCATCGCATTGGGTCTAGCACCATTTGACGACGGCTACAGAGGTGGAGATGCGCCATTCAATAATAGCATATTTACTTTACAACCCGGAGATACTGCACAAGATTGGCATTATGGTAGATCTGGAAATGGTATTGGTGGATCTGGTGACGCCGGTCCTGCAACGAAGCTTGATAATCAACGACGAACGCAAAGAACATATTTTGCAAACGTTAGTTCGTATCTGCAGTATAGCATCTTTGATGGCTTAAATATTAAGACCGTTTTGGGTGCCGATATTAGAGATACTAAAGATTTTTACTATCGAGGACTCGAAGCCGATTCCAGAGCACGTACGAATCAGACGAATTTGGATGAAACTGATATTAAAAGAACTTCGGTCTTAAGCGAAACCACCCTTAATTTCGCAAAAGTGATTGGTAAGCATGATATTTCTGCTGTAGTTGGTCTTGAATTTCAAGACAATAAAATTATAGCAATTGCTGTAGAAGGTAATAATGTTCCATTTGGTGATATTCAAAACTACAACTTGTTTGATCCAGCAGATATCGTTGTAACAGAAAGAGATGAAACAGTATCAAGGCGAAGTGTTTTCGGAAGAGTAACCTATGCGTTTGACGATCGTTATTTACTATCTGCCTCTTTAAGAAGAGATGGAGACTCTCGTTTCGGTGCTAACAATAGATTTGAAACCTTTCCTGCACTTTCTGTTGGTTGGAATATTCACAACGAGTCTTTCTTAAAAGATAATGAAGGGTTGAGTCGTCTTAAATTAAGGTTTAGTACTGGTTCTTTGGGTACTACCTCTTTCTTAGGATCCTACGATGCTTTAAGTCTTTTGAATCCTTCACCTACCGTAATTGGCAATGGATTTTTAATATCAGACAACATAGCAAATCCTGATTTGACATGGCAAACCAATACAGAAACTAACTATGGTGCGGATTTAGGCTTCTTTAATAACCGCTTAACCATAGGTGTAGATTACTATACCTCTAATGTTGAAAACATCTTATTAGGAAAAAGTGTTTCAGAAGTACTTGGAACGACGGATGTAACTATTAATGCTGGTGACATAGAGAGCTCTGGTTTAGAGCTTGAATTAGGCGGACTACTTGTTCAAAAACAAGATTTCACCTGGAATATGAATGCAAACTTGTCTACAGTTAATACTGAAATCAAAGACCTTGATGGTCTCGATGAATTACCACCAACCATCTATGGTCAGAGTGGTAGAGGACCAGAATTTAGAAACCGAGTAGGTGGTGAAATTGGTGAGATGTGGGGATTAGAAACTATTAGACAGGTTGAATCTGTACATATAGCGGATCCTACAAGAACGCTCGGTGCTGATAGTGGCGAATACTATGTGGTAGATCAAAATGGTGATGGCGAAATCAACAGAGATGATTACGTCAAAATAGGTCAAAATACACCAGATTTCTATTATGGTTTGAGCAGTCAAATGAGATACAAAGATTTTGACATGTCTTTTCAGTTCCAAGGAACGCAGGGTGCAGAAGTATTCAATATTGATCCGCTGTACTGGCAATCACAATTTGGTGGTAGGTTAAGAGATAGTTTTGATGCTAATGATGATGGTATCGCAGACGCCACAGGAGAATTTTATACCCGTGCCAGAGATCAAACTGATTCGCCAATTCAAGACGCCTCATATTTAGCCTTAAGAAACTTGACTGTAGGTTATACTTTTGCATCAGATTTGACTAGCAAAGCAGGTATTAATTCTGCAAGGTTGTATGTTGCTGCTACAAATTTACTTTATATATGGGGAGATGACTACACATCATTTAACCCAGAAGGTATTGAAACTACAAATGGTGGTTATTTAGGCCCAACAACATCTGGAGTTCAAGTAGGTGCAAGTCCAGTTGTTAGGAGCTTTACACTTGGTTTAAATGTTAATTTTTAATAAAAAAAAGATGAAAAAAGTATATTTATTATTAGGATGCTTGCTATTCGTTATGGCATGCGATAATGATTTGGATCAAGTTCCACCAAACATTGCTACTTCAGATTCTCTAACAGATTTCGGCGGAGTGCTAAATGCGGCATATTTTTATCAACATGCCTCTATTACACCAATGGCAGTAATGGGAGATTTTAGAGCTGACAATGCATTAATGGATGAAGAACCCTATCCAGCATTTGACAGATTTAATAGTGATTTAGCGGATGGATCTCTGAATAATCAATTTTTTCGTCCTTTTTATGCAGGCTTGTACAAGTCCATATTAAGTTCGAACAATGTCATTGAAAATTCTATGTCTCCTACTGATGTGGGAGAAGCTAAATTTTTAAGAGCTTTATCTTATTTCAAACTAGTACAGATGTTTGGTCCGGTGACTGTGAATTTATCTTCCGCACCGAGTACGACAGATACCTCGATCTTAGTAAGACAGCCGGTGGCTGATGTATATAATAATGTAATCATTCCTGATTTACAAGATGCAATTGCTGCTTTAAACACAACGAATGTAAACGGTAGAGCTACTAGTCTTGCGGCTAGAGGCATATTAGGTAAAGTGTATATAACACGTGGCGATTTTGCTAGTGCAGTTCCACAACTTCAAGCTGTGGTAAGTGGCGCTGCTGCTGCTGGTGTTAGTTTACAAGATAACTTTGCCGATATTTTTGGTGTCGATAATGATTTAAATTCAGAAATTATATTTGCTTCTCAAATTTCTAGCTCCATATCAGATGAGTATGGTTTTTCCGAGTTTTGGTCTTGGTCTGGCGGACTTGATACCAAATCATTGATGCCATTAGACGCTTCTTTAATTGCTGCTTTTGATGCAAGTGAAGCGGATGGAGATACAGATTTAAGAAGAGCAGTAACTATTGATGAGGCACTTATGGCTTCCCCAAAATTCCCACAAACAGGTGGACCTGATCACGACTGGATTGAACTTAGATTGGGAGATGTAATCTTACTTTATGCTGAAGCCTTAAATGAGACAGGAGATACCCCTGGTGCATTGACGCAACTAAATACGATAAGAACTAGGGCAGGTTTAGCAAATTCAACCGCAACTGGTCAAGCTGGGGTTAGAGCAGCAATTGCAGATGAAAGAAGGTTAGAATTAGCTTTTGAAGGTCAAAGGTGGTTTGACTTGGTAAGAACAGGTACTGCCCAATCAGTATTAGGTTTTGCCGATGCAAACTGGCTAGTAGCTCCAATTCCAATCTCAGAAATTACATCAAGTGAGGGTGTAATCACTCAAAATCCTGGTTACTAATATAATATCATAGATATCTCTCCCTTATTTAAAGAAATCTTGCATCAAAGCTCAACTGCTTTAAGGTCATTAAATAAAGGTTAGATATTCCGAATACCATTGAATTGTTTGAGTTAGTTTTTTTTAGCATTTGACCGGTTTACCTAATAAACCGGTTAAACTGCTAAAAAATGAACAATAGTACACCTATTCTTGATTTTTATAGTATGCTTATTTTTTTGAAATCGATATATTTAGTTAATTTTAACAAACCAATCTGGTTAACCAATTATTGAAAAAAGATAATTAAGTATATGAAATTAGAAATCCTCACAAAACCCGAAAACCAAGTAATACAAAATGAAATCATATCCAAGATAAGAGATTTGATGAATCACAAAAATCTTGAACCAGGTGACAAACTTCCTTCCGAAAGAATGTTGTCTGAAAAATTGGGAGTGAGTAGAAGTAATGTAAGAGAAGCCATTCAAAAATTAGAATTTTACGGCATACTATATTCAAAACCTCAAAGCGGGACTTTTGTAGCTGAAATTGGTCAGGTGGCAATGAATGGAATGATGGAAGATATTCTTCGTTTGGAAGAACCTGATTTTAAGTCACTAGTTGAAACTAGAATTTTATTAGAACTAAAGACTGTGCGTTTAGCTGCCCAGCGAAGAACCGATGAGGACTTAAAACAAATGAAGCAGGCCATGGATGCCTACAGCGAAAAAGTAAAAAATGGTGAAGACGCCGTTCAAGAAGACTTACTTTTTCATTTGGCCATTGCAAAGGCTAGTGGTAATAGTACGATGAACACTTTTATGTTGATTATAACTCCTGAAATTATCACCAATTTTGAAAAATATCATGTTTGTGATAAGGGTTTGGCGTCAAGAGGAATTAAAGAACATCAGGATATTTATAATGCTATCAAAGAGCAAAATACAAAACTGGCAAAAGAAAAAATGAAAGTGCATTTCAAAACATTATACCAATACTGTTATAATATTTAAGAAAACTGTGAAGATGAAATATTTTTTTTGTCTTTCTTATTCAAAAAGATGAAGAAGGCGTATGCTTGAAATTTGGCTGTTGGGGTTTTGAAGTCTTTTTGTCTTCACCTACAATTGTTTTCAGAAACTCTTACTCATTATCGGCAGGATCAAATGATATTTATCTGAAGTACTTTATTTAATGAAATAAAGTCGATCGCTTTGATATCTTGTCAAAAATAATAACCTAAGTATAAAATATGAAAATTAGAGGTTTAAGATGGTGGGTTGTTGGACTTGTGGCTTTAGCAGCTGTTATAAATTATATAGACAGGCAAGCTTTTGGCGCCTTATGGCCTGACATCGCTAAAGATTTATTTCCTGAAATGGATAACGATGGGCATAAAGCCATCTACGGTACAATTTCAACGGTATTTATATTATCATATGCTGGTGGTCAAGCACTCTTTGGTAAAATTTTTGATTGGATAGGAACCAGAATAGGTTTTGCCCTTTCCATAGGGGTATGGTCTTTTGCAACAATGCTACATGCCTTTGCTCAAGGAATGTTGAGTTTTTCGATCTTCAGATCACTGTTAGGAATTGCAGAGGCAGGAAATTGGCCCGGAGCAGCGAAGGCAAATGCAGAATGGTTTCCGACCACAGAAAGAGCCCTTGCACAAGGAATCTTTAATTCAGGTGCAGCAATAGGGGGAATAGTAGCCTACCCAGTTATTGGTTTGTTGTCAATTTATTTAGATTGGCAAGGAATTTTTATAGTCGTAGCGCTCCTTGGATTCTTATGGTTACTCCCTTGGATGTATATCGTAAAAGGCAATCCTAAATCGCACCCTTGGTTATCTGAAGATGAAAAACAGTACATTCTATCTGGACAAAGAAATCAAGATGTTGACGCCGATGGAAATTATGATGAAGGCTATACTCCTAGCACTGGCCAATTATTTAAACATAAAGAGAGTTGGGGAATTATAATAGCCTCTGCGGCCATTGATCCAATTTGGTGGCTCTTTATTGTTTGGATACCCATTTATTTGTCAGAAGTTTTCGGAATGGATGTTAAAGAAATAGCGTTCTCAGCATGGGTACCTTATGTAGGAGCAATGATTGGCGCTATTTTCGGCGGCTTACTTGCAAAAAATAGAATAAAAGCGGGATGGTCTGTAGATAAAACACGAAAAATGACAATCACTTTAGGTTGTTTGATTATGATTCCATGCTTCTTCCTTTTGAAAGCGCCAGCCTCAGCAATGAGCGCTGTAATAATTATGGCTGTTTTACTTTTTGGGTTTCAAATAGCCATCGGAAATGTACAGACGCTTCCAAGTGATTTTTTTAGCGGAAAAATAGTTGGTACTTTATCAGGCTTTGCAGGTACAGCTGCCAAACTAGGTGCCGCTGGTCTTACTTATTTGGTTGCATTCATAACTACGGGAGGAAACTATACACCTGCATTTATAATAGGTGGGGCTTTAGCCATAATAGCACTTTCGGCTATTTGGTTTTTATGTCCAAAAATTGAACCCTTGAAACCTAAAGCATAATTACCTTTAAGAAAAATAAAAAACAACATAAAACAGATTAAAATTAATATAACATGAGTAATAAAGGAAAAATAGCAGTTGTTACAGGTGCAACTGGTGGAATTGGTTTTGCTGTAGCCAAAAGATTGGGACAAGATGGTTATACCGTTGTACTTAATGGCATCGAAGATGATAAGGGCGCCGAGAGAGTAAAAGAACTTACTGCCGAAGGCATTACAGCTGAATATTTTGGTTTTGACGTTACTAGTGATGATGCAGTTACTTCAAATATTAAAGCTATTGGTGATAAATATGGAAAAATAGATGTATTGGTTAACAATGCAGGTGGTCTTGGTGGTCGTTCTAGATTTGAAGAGATGACAACAGATTTCTACAGATTTGTAATGGCCTTGAACCTTGATTCTGTGTTTTTCGCTTCAAGAGCTGCGATACCATATCTTAAAAAAGGAGAACACCCTTCAATCATCAATTATACATCTAATGCTGGGTGGACCGCAGGTGGACCTGGAGCTGGAATCTACGGAACGTCTAAAGCTGGTGTACATGCAATCACTAGAGCATTAGCTAAAGATCTTGCAGAATACGGAATCAGAGCGAATGCCGTATCTCCTGGTACTATTGACACTCCATTTCATGCGCAAATTAAGGCAACAAAACCAGAGGTTTTCAAGTCTTGGGCAAATAATATTATGTTAGGGAGGTTAGGTCAGCCCGAAGATGTTGCTGGCGTAATTTCTTTTTTGGCGAGCAAAGATGCTTCATTCATCACAGCTGAAACGATCCAAATTGGAGGAGGTCAAGCTTTAGGAATTTAGAACACTGATTTGTTAATTTGTAAATAAAAGCCCTCCTATATCTTTAGGAAGGCTTTTTATTTGAAGAATCTCGAACAATCAATTTAGCTTCAAGAATCTTCTTACATAAAGTCTGTTTTACCTCGGGCATCTTTATGCGTTCCAAAAAGGTTTGGGCTGCTAACCTTCCTATTTCAGAACTATGCTGATCAATACTTGAAATTGTGGGAGAGACCATCGCTGTAAAAGGTTCATTTCCAAAGCCTATCAAAGCTATTTCATTTGGCACCGCTATTTTATTCTCTTGTAAAACTTGTAGCGCCCCTAAAGCTGCATAATCTCCCGCAACGTAAACGGCATCAGGTCGTTTACCTAAAGCCAACAATTGCTCCATTTTCAAACGACCATCTTCTTTTGTAAGGCTGCTTTCTAATAAAAGCTCATGAGCTAAAGGCAAATTATTTTCCCGAAGAGCATCTATATAACCTCTGATTCTATTATTGAATATTCGCGTGCGCTTATATCCTCCAATATGAGCTATTCTCTTACATCCTTCCTTGATAAGGTGCTCTACTATCATATGACTACTGGCATAGTCATCAATTCCTATGTAATCTACATTCAAATCATTCTCACCACGGTCAAATAAGATCAAAGGTATCCCCCTAGATTTGATCTTCTCATAATAATCTAAATCAGTAGTTTCATTAGCCATTGAAGCAATAATACCATCAACCTGGGTAAATAATAAAGTGTCTATAGCCTCGCACTCTTTGCTATATGATTCGTTGGATTGAGTTATGATAATATTGTAACCATTTTTATTCAAAATTTCTTCCATATTTTGAATTACGGACGAAAAGAAATTACTATTTGTTCTAGGTACAATTACACCAACAAGATTACTTTTACCTTTTCGCAAGGCACTTGCCAAATGGTTTGGCTGGTAATTTAAGTCCTTAGCTACCTTTCTTACAGCCTCTTTTGTTTTTGCACTAATACGAGAGTCATCTTGTAATGCCTTCGAAACCGCAGCAGTAGAAATATCCAAAAGAATTGCGATATCTTTTAAAGTGGTTTTTCTTTTTTTTGACAAAATTTAATATATTTGCTTAATCGATTAAGCAAATATATCTTTTTTAAACGTGTCCTTCAAAACTGATTCGTTTTGATTTATTTTTTCAAAAATTGCTTAATCGATTAAGCAGTTTTAAGAATTGAATATAAACTAATAGATTTCAAATGAAAAAAGTAGTAACCTTCGGAGAAATCATGCTCCGTTTAGCACCTCCGGGATTTTTAAGATTTTCTCAAGCAAACAGTTTTGACGTAATATATGGTGGTGGCGAATCAAATGTTGCTGTATCACTAGCCAATTATGGTGTTCCAGTAGATTTTGTAACTCGTTTGCCAAAAAATGATATTGGTGAATGTGCCTTGATGGAAATGCGTAAAAGAGGTGTTGGTACAGATAAAATTGTTTACGGAGGTGACCGTCTTGGTATTTATTTTCTTGAAACAGGCGCTGTATCTCGCGGATCTAAGGTGGTTTATGACCGCGCGCACTCTGCCATAGCAGAAATACAATCTGGTATGATTGATTGGGATATCGTATTCGATGGAGTTGAATGGTTTCATTGGACGGGTATTACCCCAGCAATATCTCAAGGAGCCGCAGATGTTTGTTTGGAAGCTGTCAAAGCGGCTGACAAAAAAGGAATTACTATTTCTACAGATTTAAATTATCGCGCGAAGTTGTGGAACTACGGTGGAGATCGCGAAAAAATCATGACTAAACTAACATCTTATTGCGATATTATTCTTGGCAACGAAGAAGATGCCGAAAAGCATTTTGGAATTCACCCAGAAGGTTTAGATGTGCACAAAGACGGACATGATGTAAAGGCAGAAGCTTTTCTATCGGTTTGTAAGCAAATGATGAAAAAATTCCCAAAAGCTAAAAAAGTAATTACTACGTTGAGGGGTTCTATTTCGGCCTCACACAATACTTGGGCTGGTGTTCTATGGGATGGTTCTAAAATGTATGAAACGCGTCAATATCAAATTACAGATATCGTAGATCGCGTTGGCGGAGGCGATTCTTTTATGGGTGGATTGATTTATGGCTTATTAAAATATCCTAAAGACGACCAAAACGCCTTAGATTTTGCAGTTGCTGCTTCTTGTTTGAAGCATACGATAAAAGGTGATGCCAACTTGGTTACCGTTTCCGAAGTGGAAAAACTAATGGGTGGAGATGCCTCTGGAAGGGTTGCTAGATAAAAATGTTAGTAATATAGGGTTCAAAGAATCCGAAATCAAATAATCAAAACATATGGCTCAATATTCGAGAATAGAAGTAATGAGGGTAATGAAGGAAACCGGAATGGTTCCTTTATTTTATCACCCAGATATCGAACTGGGAAAAAAAGTGCTTAAAGCCTGTTACGATGGAGGAGCACGGCTAATGGAGTTCACAGCAAGAGGAGATTTTGCTTACGAAGTCTTTTTAGCGTTAAACAAATTCGCGATTAAAGAACTGCCTGGTATGATAATGGGAGTAGGCTCTATAACAGATGGGGGTGCTGCCTCATTGTTCATGCAAATGGGTGCTAATTTCATCGTTACCCCTTCTTTAAGAGAAGATATCGCGAAGGCTTGTAATCGTAGAAAAGTACTTTGGTCACCGGGTTGCGGTTCTTTAACTGAAATTAATAAAGCTGAAGAATTGGGCTGTGAAATTGTAAAATTATTTCCAGGCTCTACATACGGACCGGGATTTGTAAAAGCAATAAAAGGCCCACAACCATGGACGAGTATCATGCCAACTGGCGGCGTTAGCACTGAACCTGAAAATCTTAAGGGTTGGTTTGATGCTGGCGTTACTTGTGTTGGAATGGGTTCAAAACTTATTAGTAAAGAGGTTTTAGTCAATGAGGATTTTCAAGGTTTAGAAAATAAAGTAAGAGAAACATTGAGTACAATAAACAAGGTCAGAGGTTAAGAAAATGGGTACTCCGATCAAAATTTCTCTTTGGAAAAAGCTTTTAACTATCATTTTAGCATTTGGCCCTGGTATTTTTGCTATCGGTTATACGATAGGTACCGGTAGCGTTACCGCTATGATTGTTGCAGGCAGTACCTATGGAATGCAACTACTTTGGGTTTTACTATTGAGTTGCCTGTTCTCAGGCATGTTAATTTTCGCCTATGGTAATTACGCTTTGGTAACAGGTGAAACAGCACTCTACGCCTTTAAAAAACATCTGAAGTGGGGTAAGCTTATCGCTATCCTTATCATTTTGGGTATATCGTTTGGCCAATGGAATTCGCTTATGGGCATCTTAGGTATTTCAGCCAATATTATTTACGAGATTTTTCTAATCTATTTCCCTAGTTTGGTAGATCTCAAATATGAGAGCGTTTTGACTATTGCAATTGTGGTGATCGTTGTATTTTATAGATTTTTGCTGATCGGAAAATATGCTTTTTTTGAAAAAATACTCGTCATTTTCGTAACGATTATGGGCCTTTCATTTATCATTTCATTATTTATGGTATATCCATTACCGATAGAAGTTGCAAAGGGTTTGATCCCTACAATTCCAAAGGTTCAAGGTGGCCAAATGATGGTTGCTGCGTTCGTAGGCACGACGATGGCTGCAGCAACCTTCTTATCGCGTCCATTATTCGTAAAAGGAAAAGGCTGGACTATCGATAATCTTAAGCAACAAAAAAAGGATGCAATTATAGCGGCCACTTTAGTCTTTCTAATTAGCGCAGCCGTTATGGCTGTTGCATGCGGTGCTTTATATCATCAAGGTCAACCCGTCACTAAAGTTCTTGATATGGTAAATACACTTGAACCTGTAGCCGGAAAATTTGCCCTAACACTTTTCTTTTTTGGAACTTTGAGTGCAGGCTTATCGTCTATTTTTCCATGCTTACTAATAGCACCAATTTTGGTTGCAGATTATCAATCTGGTACGCTAGATACTACCTCAAAACAATTTAAGATTATTACTGCAATCGCTTGTCTATTTGCACTAATTGTCCCCGTCTTCGGAGCCAACCCTATAGAAATGCAAATTGTGTCACAAGTATTTAATGTCTTTGTTTTGCCTCTAGTAATTCTAGGTATTATTCTATCGATCAACAATAAAAAACTCATGCACAAATACAGCGCTAACCTTCTGCTAAATCTAGGATTGTTCGCTGCTTTGTTCTTTTCATGTGTAATTTCTTATAATGGCATTATGGCTTTGGCAAAATTCTTTTGAGAAATTCGTTGTAGAGCAGAGCAGCTTTAACTTCAAAGGAAAAAATGATTGATATCCCTAATTGAAATAAAAAAACCGAGATATAAATCCCGGCTTTCTCAATACGTACTCGAGGTGGGAATCGAACCCACACTCCGAAGAACTGGATTTTGAATCCAGCGCGTCTACCAGTTCCGCCACTCGAGCATTACTAAAAATAGGTTTGCAAAGCTAAAAAATTATTTCAATCCCCAAATGAAAATAACAACAATTATCCTTTAGCAACACAAATTAATTTTTAAATTTGCACCTCCTTAGAAATCAGGGAATAAAAGCAATATAGACCATCATGCCGTACCAAGTTCCAGAACCTAAATTTTTCGCCTGTTCAAACAGCAGAGATTTAGCCGAAAAAATTGCTAAATCATATGGTACAGAATTAGGTAGCGTTAATCTCTCTCGCTATAGTGATGGAGAATTTCAACCTTCTTTTGAAGAATCAGTTCGTGGGGCAAGAATTTTCTTAATTGGGTCGACGCACCCGAGTTCTGAAAATTTAATGGAGATGTTGTTAATGTTAGACGCTGCTAAAAGAGCATCGGCAAGACATATAACAGCAGTAATGCCTTATTTTGGTTGGGCACGCCAAGATCGCAAAGACAAACCTAGAGTACCTATTGCGGCAAAGCTTATTGCGAAAATGTTAGAAACGGCTGGCGCAACGCGAATCATTACGATGGATTTACATGCCGATCAGATTCAAGGGTTCTTTGAAAAACCTGTTGATCACTTGTTTGCCTCTACTTTGTTTTTACCGCATTTGAAAGCAATGAATTTAGATAATCTAATGATTGCTTCGCCCGATATGGGTGGATCAAAAAGAGCGTATGCCTATTCAAAAGCATTAGAGTGCGAGGTAGTTATTTGTTATAAACAACGCGCAAAAGCGAATGTAATATCCCACATGGAGCTCATCGGAGACGTTAAAGGTAAAAATGTGGTATTGGTTGATGACATGGTAGATACTGCTGGCACCTTGACTAAGGCAGCTGATTTAATGATGGAAAGAGGCGCCTTAAGTGTTCGTGCAATTACAACTCATGGTTTACTTTCGGGTGAAGCTTATGAAAGAATTGAGAAATCTCAATTGCTTGAATTAATCGTTACCGATTCAATTCCTGTGAGAAAGCAAAGTGATAAGGTAAGAGTTGTGAGCTGTTGTGATCTTTTTGCTGATGTTATGCATCGCGTACACAACAACACTTCGATATCATCGAAGTTTTTAATGTAGAATTATTAATTTTTAATATATACAATGAAGTCAATTACAATTAAAGGATCAGAAAGAGAAAGCGTGGGCAAAAAGGCAACGAAGGCCCTACGTAATGCTGGAATGGTTCCTTGCGTAGTATACGGAGGGGAAAAACCACTACATTTTTCAGCACCTGAATTAAGTTTCAGAGATTTGGTGTACACCGGGGCCGCTCATACCGTAAAGGTTGACTTAGGTGAAGGAAAAGTAAAGGCGATTATGCAGGATATTCAGTTTCATCCTGTAACCGACAAAATTTTACACATTGATTTTTATCAGCTTTTTGATGATAAAGAAGTGACAATGAATATTCCTGTTCGTTTACAGGGCAATTCTCCAGGAGTTAGAAATGGGGGACGTTTGTTATTTAGAAAAAGAAAACTGGCTATTAAAGCCTTACCGGACAAACTTCCAGATTTCTTTGATATCGATATCAGCAAACTTAAAATTGGTGATAATATCTCTGTTGAAAGTTTATTGAATGATGATTTCGCAATTTTACACCCTGAAAGTACTGTTGTTGTACAGGTTAAAACAGCTCGTGCAGCGGTTGTTGTTGACGATGACGAAGAAGAAGGTGAAGATGGCGAAGGAGCAGAAGGTGAAGTGAATGCAGCAGAAGGCGCGGAAGCACCAGCTGAAGGAGGCGAAAACTAGAAATAGGTTTCTTCATATATAAACAAGGGCATCTCGATTTCAATATTGGGATGCTTTTGTATTTTTACACATGTTCAAGTTTTTAAGATCTTTTTTTTATAGCTCAAAGTTGCTATTGAATGAAACTGATATTATGAAGAAATTTTTGATTATTGGCCTAGGTAACATAGGTAGCGAATATGCAGAAACTCGTCACAATATTGGCTTTAAAGTATTAGACGCTTTGTCTGAAAAAGAAGGTTTTTCTTTCGAAACCGCTCGTCTTGGTGATGTAGCTACCTTTAAAATAAAAGGGAGGAGCATAATGTGTCTTAAGCCTTCTACCTATATGAATTTGAGTGGAAAAGCGCTAAAATATTGGATGGAAAAAGAAAAAATAGCTAAAGAAAATATTCTAGTGATTACTGATGATATCAATTTGTCTTTTGGAACTTTTCGTTTAAAAACAAAAGGTAGCGATGGCGGACATAACGGTTTAAAGGATGTGCAACTTGTATTGCAAACCAACCAATATAATAGATTTCGTTTTGGTGTAGGCGCAGACTTCGGCAAAGGAAGACAGGTAGACTATGTACTGGGTGAATGGAATGACGAAGAAAAAGAAAAATTGCCAGAACGTCTTCAAAGATCAGTAGCGTTGATAAGATCTTTTGTGTTGGCAGGTGTAAAAAACACAATGAATGAATTCAACAACACCTGAATTAAAATTATAAAGCTCTAAAATCGAATACACCAGAGTCAGAAGTATTCCCTTCACGATCTGTCGTTACAACACGCCAGTAATATATCGTATTTGCCTCAACAGCAACTTGTCGGCTTGCGGCAACCGGACCGGTCGAAAAGACTAATTCTTCTGGAGGGTTCTCGGTAGAAAAATAGATTTCAAAACCAACAATATCATTGTCGACATCGGCACCTGACCATCTCAAAGTAATATCACTATTTATATCTTTCACTACCGAAGCACCTAACTCAGGTTCAATGAGCTCAGCAGGAAATGGAGCATAAGTAGTTTGAGATCCAGAGTTGTAAAAAAGCCAAGTTTCACTAGAAACTGTTTCTAATACTTCTTCATTCTTTGAAGTCACCATCCAAGAATATGGCATTCCTTTCTGCAAAGGCAACTTTGCTGATGTTGACATTGTCGTTATGCTTTGTGTAGTATTGGTATTCAAATTAGTAACTCGCAGCTCATAAGAATCTGTGTTATTCGCTACTTGCCATCGAAACTCCACTTCACTTGTGGTACTGGTCAATGCTACACCTGTTGTACATTCAGAACTCTTTTCAGGAAATACAAGTACACTAATCTCTGGTGGCTTAGGCGATGCTTTTTTCTTACATCCGAAGAGTAACAGCGAAGCAATTAAAACTACGGTAAATAATCTCATTGTTTAATGACTTTAGATGTTCCTTGAACTGTTTCTCCGTCAAACTTTACAAAATAAAGACCTGCAGCCAATTCAGCTAGATCTAATTCAAGCTCAACACCATTTACATTATAAATCTGATTTCTAATCATTCGACCATTTGAGGTAAACACTTGTACCGATACTCGGTCAACATTCGTTCCGAAAGACACTTTAACCCTATTTGTAAACGGATTTGGGTAAAATACAGGATTGGAAGAATAGAAAAATTGTTCTTCATGTGTTCCTTGACAAGGTATATTCGTGGTTACTTTTATCGTATTTTTACCATCTATAAGATTCAATGTAATTTGTGATTCTTTAGTTTGAATGACTATTCCATTCAATTCTACATTATAAAGTGATCCTCCTAATAACTCTAAATCGACGGTACTTCCATCAAAGGAAGATTTCGATGATACACTTAGTGCTTCTGGTTCTGTCAAAACCACCTCAAAACATTGCTCTCGGTAATCTAAATCACCATCGCTCGCTGTAATACACATATTGTATGTCCCTGCTATTAAATTGGTCAAAACATAATCACCACCTTGAAAGGTTTCTGCTACGTTAACTCCATTTCCATTCACAGTAATTGAGTAATCTAATGGCAATTCAGCACCTACCGTAATCATTCCATCATTGTTATCGCGACATGTTTCACTCTGAACTTCTACGGTAAAGTTTGTAGCTGGAAAAACAAGCACTGGACATCCCGTGGCGTCTACTTGAGTTCCTTCAGGCGTTCCTAAACACAGATCAGGTCCGTCATCAAAAACACCATCATTATCATCATCAGGCCGAAACTCACCTTCCGCACAAATCTCCATAGAAAAAGACTTAAACGATCCACCATCTGCGGGAGCATTATCAGCGACAGTTAATGTCCAAGTGCCTAAGGTCGATTCTCCATTAAAAGAACCCAGTGTACCGCGGGGCTTCACCAAACCAGAAATCGCTGGGTCTCCACTACAAATTAACATGGGACCCTCGTCATCAAAAGTTGCATCTATATTTCTAAATTCCTCACACATATTACTCATTAATACTACTGAAGTTCCGGCAGGAGAGGTTAAGGTTATCGTCAAATCGGAAAGATAGGTGTGGTCAATTTCTAGACTTACATTGATATCAGCTACGGGTAAGTCTTCAAATATTCTGATTTCTGAAGTTACTGTAGGCGTGCCAGAACTTGAAACTGTCAACGGCAGACCAGTCCCTTCTCTATTTTGACAGCTAAATTGGATTGTCGTAAAAGTAAAAGCAGTTCCAAAGGTTCCCTCGCCACAACTATTTTTAGGTTTAACTCGCCAAAAATACTGAGTCTGATTCTCCAAATTCAATGGCACATAGGAGGTGCCAATGGGAGAAGATGTCTCAACAACAGTAACAAATCCGGCATCTGTGGCAATCTCAATCTCATAGGAGGTAGCAAGAAAATCAGCTTCCCACTCCAACAAAATACCAGTGGGTGTATTTAAAAGTCCATCTGCGGGGGAAACTAAAGTGACCGCCTCAAAACTTGTATCGTAAACATTTAAGTTAAACGTTACTTCTTTCTGTAAACCGGCGGTAGTCGCTAAGACTGAAATAGGATAATTACCTACTGGGAGGTTTTCAGTATTCGTAAATGTAATATCCACAGCGGTGTTATTAGCAGTTGCCATCTCGGGAAAGACTTCAATATCAACACCCATTGGAGGGTCAACAATACTAAAACTAGCTTCCTCATTAAAGCCATCAAATGTTTGATAAACAAATGGTACTACTAAAACGTCAGCTTGACAAACTTCTTGATCAAGTTCATCAAAACTTAAGATAATTTCCGAGCCTTCAATCTCAAAATCTGAGGCATTAACAGCAAAAAATATATTATCATTCGCTTCGATCATGATTCTTGCTTCAGTAGTGGCTTCACCGGGTAATACAATGTCATGGCTACCGTCATTGATGACATCTGCTGCAAGCGTTATTGGAAAGCTTACTCCCCCATCTATCGATAACAAAATATTAACCGTTTGTACGTTTATGGGAGCCATATTAGAATTCGCAACATCCCAAGTAATCGTTTCAACTGTACCTGCTACGGTAACTACATTTGAACTTTGCGAAGTGACCTTGAAAGGACCTGCGCTATTTTCTACAAAAACATTAACTAAATCAGAAACTATCTGTCCTCCACCCACCGCATTATCTCTTACCGTTAGAGCAAAGTTCATTTCCCGTTCAACATTAGACACGGTTTCCCAGGCAGTATTTATCTGTGGTGAGCTTTGTGTTAAGTTTCCTGATACAACCCTTGATAATTTCGGAAAATACCGCGTTGCCTCTGTTGATGGCTTTTGTGATCTAAAATTGGCTCCATTGGGATTGTTTGGACCAAATACCGACTGTGGTACAACACCATCATCTATTTGTTCCCAAGCATAAGTCAAAACGTCATCTACGTCGGTATCGGTCGCACTTGCCGTAAGTGAAAATGCAGTCGATTTCGGAATTGTAAAATTACCCGTAGGAGTAACAACAGGAGGCGTATTTGTTAGGCCAATTTCTTGTGCGCAACTAGTTGTTTTAATATAGTCGGTAATCTGAACAATTGAAACGTAGTGAAAATAATCTTCTCCCATAGGAGCAACATTATTAATACCTGTAATACCTGCATAACCCATTATAGTTGTTCCACTAGCTGGTTCTACCTGTACTTGAGTTCCTTCAGATTCAAAAGACCATGTGTGATTAGCGCCGAACTGATGACCCATCTCGTGAGAGACAAAGTCAATATCAAATAAATCTCCTTCTGGAACCTCACCTGTAGCGTATGCACTACCCTTACGGTTTTCGACACAAACTGCACCAATAAAACCTGCATTACCATCACTTTGATTTGCCTTGTTAAACAAAATGCCTATATCGTAATTTGCACTTCCAATAGTGGTATCTAAAGTATTTTGAACTTTTGAACTCAGGCTTCCACTGTAAGGGTCTGTTAACGGATCAGTGAAAATAACAGGTTCTAACCCTGATATTAATTCTAAAGTTATCGCCAAGTCGGTTTCAAAAACTTGATTAATTCTCGTTACTGTTGCATTAATAGCTGCTAGGGCATCTACAATTGTACCGCCGTGATGTTCTGTATATTCGCCCGAAGCTGTGACCGCAAGCCTATACTTTCTTAAGACTTGATCATTTACTGTTCTGCGAACCAAGCCATCATTACTTTTATCCATAATTGATTTGGTAGAACATAAAAACTCCGAATTGCGTTTTGCATTTGGATCTCTTTTGTAAACCACATAATTATCACCAGAATCCTTCTGCATGAAAACAGTACCCTGCTGATTGCTTCGAACCATCATACTTTGAATACCGTTATGAGAAACACTAAATCTTATTTTGGTGTTCTTCTGATCTATAGATCGACCAGAATAGGATTTTATATTTGGATACTTTTTAGATAACTCAGGAGAAAATACTGGAGTTTCAAAAACTTGAAAAGCCATCAATTGTCCTTTCTCATCAGGAAAATAGACTATTTTAAAATTTTTTCTAGCGGCAGAAATTCCGATAAGTTCTTTCTTAAAAAGAGCCTCGTCAAAAGAAAATTGTTGCCCATTATGAACCTCAAAACGTTGAGAAAAACTTTTATTAATATTTTTTTTGGATGATTCTTTTTGCCAATAACTGGTTTGAGCAGAGCCGTAAAAGGATAGAAATACTATGGTAATTGTAAAAACAAGACGTAATTTTGTAACCATTAAGGGGAATTTATCCAAACTCAAATATAATCCTTTTTATCCTTTTTCTTAGTGATAACAGTTCAAAGCATCTTTCAATACGATAAGAAACACGCTACTGCCATTACCATTGGCACTTTTGATGGAGTTCATATCGGACATCAAAAAATCTTAGAACGACTCATTACAAATGCCAAAACCTCAGATTTAAAATCAACGGTAGTAACTTTTTTTCCACATCCTAGAATGGTACTACAGAAAGATGCCGGAATCAAACTTTTAAATACCATTGACGAAAAAACGTTGATCTTAGAAAAACTAGGATTGGATAATTTAATTATACATCCTTTTACGAAAGATTTCAGTCGTTTATCAGCAACTGAATTTGTCAGAGATTTATTAGTAAATCAATTAAAAACTAAGAAGATTATAATTGGGTATGATCATCGTTTTGGCAGAAATAGAAATGCAAACATTACAGATCTAATATCCTTTGGATCTGCTTTTGATTTTTCAGTTGAAGAAATTTCGGCTCAAGAAATTGACGACGTCTCAGTCAGCTCGACTAAAATTCGAAATGCACTTGCGCAAGGAGATATTCAAACCGCCAACAAATACTTGGGATACAGGTATATGTTAACAGGAACGGTCATAAAGGGGAAAGGTTTGGGCAGAAAACTCGACTACCCAACCGCTAACCTGCAGGTCGAAGAAACTTATAAATTAATTCCGAAGACTGGTTCGTATGTAGTTCAAAGTACCATTGGAAATAAAATCGTTTTTGGTATGATGAATATTGGTTTCAACCCGACTGTTTCCGGAGAAAAAATGAGTGTTGAAGTCCATTTTTTAGATTTCAAACAGAATTTATACGAGCAAAAAATACAAGTTGATATTATAGCTAGACTTCGCGACGAACATAAGTTTGAATCAGTCGATGCATTGAAAGAACAACTTACTAAAGACAAAGAAACCACACTTTCTGTAATAGCAAGGTTATGAGCACTTTAAATCGATTTCTATTTATAAAAACCGATAACGCTCCCCTCCTTATTTTTCGCATTTTTTTCGGAATATTAGTTGCTCTAGAATGCTATGGTGCTATAGTAACAGGCTGGGTAAAGCGCACATTAATCGAGCCTCAATTTACTTTTAATTTTATTGGTTTTGATTGGCTGCAACCCTTACCTGGGTGGGGCATGTACGCATACTTTTTTATTATGGGCACTTTGGGCGTATGTATTGCCTTAGGATACAAATACCGCTTTAGTATCATCTCATTTACCTTATTGTGGACAGGGGTTTATCTCATGCAAAAATCTTCATATAATAACCACTATTATTTATTAGTACTCATTTCATTGATGATGTGTTTCTTTCCTGCAAATGCAAATTATGCCTTAGACTCTAAATACAATACTTCGCTTCAAAAGAATTGGATGTTCGGGTATTTTAAGTGGATTGTAGTTCTACAGCTTTTTATCGTTTACACCTATGCCTCCGTTGCAAAACTCTATGCCGATTGGTTTGATTTGGGAATCATCAAAATATTAATGCAAAGTAAAGCACACTATTACATTATCGGAGATCTTTTACAACAACCTTGGGTGCATCAAATAATATCAGTTTTTGGTATCCTTTTCGATCTTTTAATTATACCAGCGCTGCTCTGGAAACGAACTCGAAATATAGCTTTTTTCATTTCTATCTTTTTTCATTTATTTAATTCCATCGTATTTCAAATTGGAATTTTTCCGTACCTATCACTTGCATTTACTGTGTTCTTTTACGACGCTAAAACCATTCGAAATATCTTCTTTAAAGGCAAAAAACTATATACGGAAAATCAAATACACATTCCATCTTTCAAAAATTCATTTTTCGTAATCGCAGGTATCTATTTTGCTATTCAATTGATACTGCCCATACGTCATCATTTTATAAAAGACGACGTATTATGGACAGAAGAAGGTCATCGTTTGAGTTGGCGTATGATGCTCAGAAGCAGAACAGGCACGATCAAATTTCAAATCGTAAATAACGAAACAGAAGAGAAGACGATCGTAAATATTGATAACTACCTTACTAAAAAACAGAGCCGCAGAATAGCTTCGTATCCTGATTTTATTTGGCAATTCGCTCAACGACTGAAACGAGAATATGCTGAAAAGGGAGAAGATGTTTCGGTATTCGCCTTAAATTCAAAAGTGAGTGTCAATGGAAAACCATATCGAGCTTTTATTGACCCCAAAGTTGATTTAGCCAATACTTCTTGGGATTATTTTTGGCATAATGAATGGATATTTTCTTCGAAAAAAGAAAAATAATATCTTTTCTATTTGCTTAGATAAATCCTTCTATATTTTGTCGTCTGATTAGTTTAAATTTGCACCTCAAACAGAATTATAATGCTACAGTTACAGGCTATTCGAGATCATAAAGATGAATTTATCAAAGCACTTCAAAAGCGAAATGTTGATGGTGAGTCTCTTTTGAACGGTGTTCTTTTTTTGGATGAAAAACGAAGAACGACCCAGACACAACTTGATGCTACTTTAGCAGAGTCAAATAAACTCTCTAAAGAGATTGGCATGCTTTTCAAAAGTGGTAAAAGCCAAGAAGCAAATGTAATCAAAGAGAAAACAGGAAGTCTTAAAGAAGAATCTAAACAGCTTAGCGAGGCGCTGAATGGTATTAACGAAGAGTTACAAACCTTACTGTTTCAAATTCCGAATGTACCTCATAATTCTGTACCGTCAGGAAATACAGATGATGATAACGAAGAAATATTTCGTGAAGGTGATATTCCTAAACTCATTGAAAAAGCTCAACCGCACTGGGAGTTAGCGAAAAAGCACGATATCATTGATTTTGAGCTCGGGGTGAAAGTTACAGGTGCTGGCTTTCCTGTATACAAAGGCAAAGGTGCGCGATTACAACGTGCGTTAATTTCATACTTTTTGGATAAGAATGCCGAAGCGGGTTATACTGAAATACAAGTCCCACATTTGGTCAATGAAACGTCGGGATTTGGAACGGGACAATTACCCGACAAAGAGGGGCAAATGTATCATGTGGGTGAAGATGATTTGTATTTGATTCCTACGGCGGAAGTTCCGGTAACAAATCTTTTCAGAGATGAGATTGTCAATGAAAAAGAATTTCCAATTTGCTACACGGCCTATACCCCTTGCTTTCGAAGAGAGGCTGGCAGCTACGGAGCTCATGTTCGTGGTCTAAATCGTTTACATCAGTTTGATAAAGTTGAAATTGTACGGGTTGAACATCCACAGAACTCCTATGAAGCTCTAGATGGAATGGTCGAACATGTTAAGAATATACTGCGTGAATTGAAGCTGCCCTACCGTATCTTACGATTATGTGGAGGCGATTTGGGTTTTACCGCCGCCCTTACTTATGATTTTGAAGTGTTTTCAACAGCACAAGATCGTTGGTTAGAAATTAGCTCGGTGTCTAATTTTGAAACCTATCAAGCCAATCGATTGAAACTTCGTTATAAAGATGAAAATGGGAAAAGCCAATTTGCACATACCTTAAACGGAAGTTCATTAGCACTGCCCAGAGTATTAGCTGGTATTCTAGAAAATTATCAAACAGCAGACGGAATTCAAATTCCGGAAGTACTAGTCCCCTATTGTGGTTTTGATACAATCTAATCGCTTTTAGAGCCTGCTCTGAATTATACTCGCCTTAACAGAATCTTTGCTGGGGCTGAACTATATTTGTTAAATTTCAAGAATGAAGGCACTTTTCGTATTCCTACTCTTTCTATTTTCTTTTACCATTTTTGCCCAAGATGACTTCTTGGCCAAACGCTATTTCGAAGATGGTGATTATGAAAAGGCGGTTGTATTTTATGAAAAGCTAGCAGAACAAGAACCCCGAAGAACAGATTACGCAGAGGGTTTAATTGCCTGCTACCAGCAACTAGAACGTTATACCGATGCGGAGACTTTTCTTTTAGAACAAATTGAAATGGGTCGCCCGAATCCTACTTTTTTTATTGAGTTAGGCTATAATTATACGCTACAAAATAGTCCAGAAAGGGCAAATGAATACTATGACCAAGCCATTGGTATGATTGATAAAAATCCGAATTATGGCTACGGAATAGGATTTCGCTTTCAGAAGTATGCCTTGCTTGACTATGCAATAAAAGCATATGGAAAAGCTATGGAGCTGAATCCGAAATTAGATTATAATTACCAAATGGCTCGTATATACGGAGAGCAAGGTGATATTGATCGAATGTATGATTCGTACTTGAGCCTCATTGCAAATGGTAAATCTTCACTATCAAATGTGCTCCGCAATTTTGATGACTTTGTGACTGCCGATCCAGAAAATGAAAATAATGTTAAGTTGAAAACCATTCTTTTAAAGAATGCCCAAAAAGATCCAAACGT
>CALHCJ010000153.1 GCA_937936275.1 uncultured Flavobacteriaceae bacterium | reverse complement strand
AATTTCATCGGCTTATTCCATCACGCTAACATCATCAGCGTCTTGTATGGAGGTCACAGTGCCCGCATACTGGATTCTATTTCTGTGTGAGCTTCTAATATATACAATGCTTCCCAAACCGGTTCCAATGGTGGTATTCACAAAAAAAGTTTCAGAAACATCAGCACCATCCACATTAAAACTTATTTGATATCCATGTTTTTCTTCATCTTTAACGATTTCTAAATCCTCAGCAATCGCATCAAACTGAATACCTGAGTTGGAATTATACCCACCCCCTATTTGACGTTCACCATAATATGGAATATTAGCACTTACCGAATCTCCCACAACCTTTATAAAATATCCCTCTCCGGATAAGTCAATTCTACTTGCATTATTGCCGGGTTGAAGCAATCCGCTATTTGCAATTTGGTTCCAGGCTTGTGTATTCATAGGCTGAGCGCTTCTAATCGCTATTTTGAATTCCTTTTGCGTCATTAATTCATCTAGCATCAAATTCGCTTCATATGTTTTTTGTGATGCTCCGCATCCTACGATCAAAACCATAAATATCATCGGAATTATATTTCTTTTCAACTTCATAACAGTGCCCTTTTATTTATTTTCTTAATCATTGAGGTTTAATATGCTGCTGGCAGCCGCATCGAAATAAATACTAATATTCCTTCCAATGCCTCCCAAGATTACCTCGCCTTTGTTTCTTTAATTCTTTCAAAAACCACTCCAAAAGCGTGTCACTTCTACTTAAATTTAGTAATTATTGGTCAGACTTTGAATCTGGTACATTAAAAAGCACCCCTGATTCATAGCGGTGCCTTTCTCATCATCTTCTTGGAACTTTCACAATTTGAGCAGCAAAGCCGCTTTCGCGAAAGCTTCCTCTGCCTCTTTTTTCTGGCCGAGGTTCTCAAGTGCTTTTCCTAAGCCCTCCCACATTTGGGCATTTTCAGGATAAGACTTCACAAACATTTGGTATAACACTAGAGCTCCTCGATATTGTCCAATACCCAATAGCTGTTCGCCTACTTTTAAAAACTCTGTTTCAAAAGGAATATGTGCATACATCGGATCTTGAAGGATTCGAGCCGAATCTGCCTGTAGTTGTTCCATGTTGCCCGCCATAAATAAACGTTTGAAATGTTCCATCGGATTCACAATTAAGCTATCATAATTATAATTCATGGCCATTTCTAGTACTGGATCTTGATTTGTACGATATTCTTCAAAGGTTATCTCTTTTAAAAAATGTGGCATTGTAGCATCTGCATTTTCCCAATCCGGACCGTCTTGCCACCAGGCATACGAGAGATAAGCATTCATCTTAGAATTAGGTAGTGTTACAGCTTTGGCGTCGCCGTAGAAATATCTATTCTCAGAAGTAGGCTGACCTAACATAATTGCATTCGTGTAATTTTCGATTTCATTCGTTAAATTCTGGCAAGCCGAAAACGTATCATTGCCAATGATATAAAAGAACGTTCCAGTCTTATTAATTTTTGGACGCGCCATAATACCTTTAATCAATGGCTTATTGTTATAACTATTACCACCTCCATTAAGCCGAACATCATAAATAAATTTATCAATATCGTTATGATCAACGAAGTCAAAAAGACGTTCGTAAAAATCACTCAATGATTCGGTCTCATGATCAAAAACAGAACTTTGACGCACATAAAGGGTTTTAGAACTTGACAGGTATTCAAAGAAAAAATACTTTTCGTTAAGCTGTTTTAAATACAATGGAGTCTCCCCTATCGCTCTTGAACTCATCCACGTTTCATTTGGAATGGTAAAACCATAGCCACGCGACATTTGATCTTGTTGAATTGCCCTAAGGTCGTAATCAAAGGTTTTTCCGTTCTTTTCAAGACTTAGGGTTATTGTATCGGTGTATTTGGGTACTACACCTTGCGCGTGCAATACGGCTGTAGCCGTAAGAAAACGGAGTCCGTATCTTTTAAAATAATATTCGTTCTCGACAGGAACAACGGGTCGTATCATCTCTAAAGCCTCATGAATCGGAATATTTGCCACTTTTAAAACCTTAGCACCTAGTATTTTTTTATGCGCGTTCTGTACGCCTTCTATATAAATACCATCTTTAAAATGATATAGATTGACCGGTAATAAACCCTTCTTCGCAGCCGTACCAAAGGGAACTTGGGTATGTCCGTATTTAAAGGATGACACCATTCTAGTGAGCCCTATTTCTATTTCATGCGCTTCTAAATTCGGGATTTGAGCATAGAGCATTTCTACTTCCGCATCCCAAGTTTGTTGCGCTACCTTTTTAAATAGGAATGGAAAGTCATGGTGCACCGTTTTTTGAAGGTATCTCAAATCTTCTTGCCAATGTGCTGCGGTTAAAGCATCTTGGGCAATTGCATGTGCTGCGCCTATGAAGAAAATTATTCCAAGGCATACATTTCGAATGCTAGTTTTCATGATGTTGATTTTTAATTGGTTTACCCTGCAAAGAAGCAACACCAATCGCTATTCCTCATAAAGAATAGTACCGAACTGTAAGAAATCGTAAATGAGTTGTTCTTTTCTATGGATTGAATATATCAGAATACGTCTAAATTGACAGAAGCAAGCTTGATCGAAGAAGTATCATTCTCAATGTGAGTCCATGCAAAAAAGACCCTATCGTCAACCCGTTCCATTTGCGGGAAACCACTTTTACGAGAACCATTCATTGGAGTAATGGTTATCGACTTTCCTAATGTACCATCAATAGCGACTTTAACCGCTTGTAGTGAGGTGATTTTATCTTTTGATTGCATCCAACTCACAATTGCTGTTTGCTCATCTAAAAGTAAAAGGTCTACACGCCCCAATACATTGCCTGTAGCTATTTTAATTGGAGTATTGAATACTGTACCTCCATCTTTTGAAAAAGCCACTTGCACTCTGGGGTTGTCTTGTGCAGCGGTAAACCAAGCCACCGCTACCCCATTTTTTATGGCAGCAGCCTTTGGTCCATTTACGGGACATCCCTTTATATTCCAATGATCTTCATGAACTGGTTTCGGAGTTGTCCATATTCCATTGACCTGACGTACAATACTGATATCGCGAACTTCTTCATCCGAACGGTCACGATAAATGACTACAGGTCCGTTCTGAGTAATTGCAGCCGTCGTTTGGCAACAGTCACAAGTACGCAAATCTAGTTCATGTTCATCAGATACTTGTCCGTTAGAAGTCACCTGAGCAGCTCGAATTGTCATTGCCCCCCGCTCCCCTATTTTATTCTCTTCTGTATGCCGACCATCTAGCCAAGTGACAAAAAAGTTTTGTTTGTATGGTAGCGCAGTAACAAATCCGTGTTCGGTAGGCGTACCATCAGTATGTAAATCGATATTTGTTTTCCAAACTGAATCCCCTTTGGGCAGCAGATTCATTTTTACATCGTAGGAATAAGTATCTGCTGTAGATTTCTTTAAAACATGTGACCATAAGCTTCCGCTGTTCTCGACTAGCATAGGAAAATCTGCCCAGTTTACGAACCAATCAGTTCCCCTAATGATTTCTTTTGAACTTTGCCATACTTCGTCTGTGAACGGTGCATATTTTAAAATGTAGACGCTGTCATTTTCAGTCGCGACCCAAGACATCATGGTTTTCTCTCCGTTTGAAACTAAAAATGGCAAGGAAGTATTTTGTCCAGCTGGAGAAGACACTGCTACCACGATATCTTCTTTTAACATCGTTTCTTTTTTATCATCAGCTTCTTTACAACTTCCAGCAAAAAATAGCAATACACTTATTTTCAACACTAAAGATAGCCTCATTGGTGTAATTTCTTTAACTTTTGAATCATCTCAGGAGCATCCCAAACCATTCCACCTTCAATACGTTCGACCTGCTCCCCTGCTTCGTTAAAAATCAAGGTGACGGGTAAAGCGGTAATTTGCAAATCGGCATAAGCGCCGTTGAACTTTATAAAATCTAATCCGAACTTTCGTTTCTCTTTGAAAGCAATAATTTTTTCCACGGATTGGTCGGAAGCAAATAAAAACACATAATTATCTTCTTTTAGTGCTTCCTGCGCCCTAGCCATAGCAGGCATTTCTTCAATACAAGGTTTACACCAAGTCGCCCAATAATTCAACAAGAGTCGTTTGCCTTTAAAATCTTCTAATGCTACCGGATTTCCGTTTAAATCTTCATACAACGCAGCAGATTCTTCTGTCTGATCGATCGCTACGACCTCTTTTGCGGCCTCTTCTTGATCTACTTGTGTTTTCGTGGCTTCTTTGCAGCCTATCAATACAATAATCGTGATCGATATGATCCATATTTTTTTCATAGTTATCTGATATGACTTCCAGCATTTACATCGATAGTTGCTCCAGTGGCATGGTCCATTCCCCCGCTACACATCAAAGCTACTAAAGGCGCTAAATCTTCTGGTTTTGTTAATTCGTTTAAAGCAATTTCATTCAAAACGCGCTCTTCTCCATATGTCTCAATAAAGCTTTCTGCCATTTGTGTTCTTGTGAACCCTGGAGACAGAATAAAGGACTTTATATTTTGTTTTCCAAAAGAACGGGCTACACTTCTTGCTAATGATGTTAATCCTCCCTTAGAAGCCGCATATGCCAAGTATTCTTGGGTTTCTCCTCGAAAAACAGCTCTACTCCCAATGTACACAAAGCGTCCCCCTCCCTCTTGTAAAAAGTGATCTAGGCCCAATTTTGTCAACAATCCGACAGCATCTAAATTAATAGCCATGGTTTTCTTCCAAACCGACAACCAATCTTCAATTGTTGAATCAATTGGGTGTTGCAAAAAAACCCCCGCATTTAAAATAATCACATCGATCTGCTTGAAATAGTCTTCTACAGTTTTAAATAGTTGAATAACTTCTTTTTCTCTGGATAAATCCGCTTGAAAGGCTTTAGATGTATCAGGATACTGTTGTACTAGCTTTTCCGCAGCTTCTTTATTGGAATTATAATGAACAGCTACCTTTGCTTCCGCTTGTAGTAAATACGATGCTAGTGCTTTTCCGATTCCATCGGAAGCTCCAGTGATTAGTATTGTTTTGTTTTTGACATTTATTGACATAGTATCTTAATCTCGTAAATAAGAATCTGTTCCATCCAACCAATCCTTCCGAATAGGGGTCCAAGTATCAATTTCTTCTACATCACCTACCATCAAAGCTTCATGCGGTACGTTGGCAGGAATTACAACGACCTCCCCTGCATTTAAATCAAATACCTGTTCTTTTTCCGCTCCAAACCAAAAACGAATGGTTCCTGAAATTACCTGTGTAATTTGTTCATTTTCATGATGATGTAGCGGGACTTGAAATCCGTCTTTAAACTTCATTTTCGCAATCATGACTTTATCTCCATAGACTAGTTTACGTTGCATTTTAGGAGTCACTTGCTCCTCAGGAACATCATCCCAATGTATCTTATTTACCATGATTTCAACTTAAAGTATAAATTCAAATAGTTAATATTAACTATTTTCTAGAGAGCTTTTTTTGATATTTAGACTGTACAATATCAATCACTACCAAGACTACAATTACAAAATAGAATGTTGTCTTGCTCATCGGCGTTACTTCATTGCCAAATAATGTTAAATGTGCCAAGTGACCCCCTTCAGATAAGAGCATAATTCCGACAATAAAAAGAATGAAAAGGCCCAATACTTCATACATTCGATTTTTCTTCAAAAATTCAGAAACCTTACCTGCTAAATATATCATTAAGACACCTCCAATAATAATTGCAGTCGCCATTACCCAAAAAACATCTGTCAGGGCCATGGCACTTAAAATAGAGTCAAAAGAGAACACTAAATTCATCACAACAATCGAAGTGATAATCATGTTGATGCTCTTTACCTTCGTCTCTTCTCCTTCATGGATTTCTTCGAGGTTAAGCATATGCCATATTTCCTTTACAGCGGTATACATAATGAATATACCACCTAATAACACAATAATACTGTGCAGGTTGAAGTGCCCTTCTGCAGCACTAAATTCGAATCCAAAAATAGGGTCTTGAAAATATGCAATTACTCGAATTAAAACGAACAGTAAAATAATTCGAAGAACAATCGCCAATCCGATGCCTAGTGTTCGTACTCTTTTTTGCTGATCTTCGGGTGCACGCTTCGACTCAAGCGAAATATACAGTAGATTATCTAAACCTAAGACGGCTTGTAATAAGGTCAGCATTGCTAAAGTGATAAAATTGTCAAGGGTAAAAAGTCCTTCCATGCGATTCGTTTTGGTGTTTATAGTTTAAAGACAAATATAGAGAAATCGAGTTCATTTAAATTTGTTTGGAAGCGATGAATCTTTTGTTACGAAACTATTAATTTAAAGCCAACTAAAACCTACAGAATTGGAATTAGTAGTACTTTTGCCAGATGCTAAAAAAGCGCTTTCCACAGCTCGAATTTATTACGTTAATGGCTTCGTTAATGTCTATCGTTGCCCTGGCCATCGACGCAATATTGCCTGCTATGAATATTATTGGTCGTTCCGTGGGTGTTACCGAGATTGCTGACAACCAGCTTTTGATCACCATGATTTTTATCGGGTTGGGTCTTGGACCTTTAATTTTCGGACCTATCTCAGACAGTTTGGGTCGAAAACCCGTTGTTTATATTGGTTTGGTATTTTTTATTGGTTCTAGCTTGCTTTGCGTTTTTGCAAACTCTCTCGAAATGATGGTTGCAGGTCGTATTCTTCAAGGGGCATCACTTTCTGCTCCAAGAACCATAAGCATCGCCATGATACGTGACACCTACAGTGGAGACTACATGGCACGTATTATGTCTTTTATTACCGTAGTTTTTATGCTGGTTCCAATTGTTGCTCCAGCATTGGGAAAATTGATCTTAGACACCTACAATTGGGAAGCTATTTTTTATGTTCAAATTGGCTTTGCTCTGCTCATCGCGCTATGGTTCTGGCGCCGTCAACCCGAAACATTAGCAATGAAAAACCGAATACCCTTGCATTGGAATTTGTTCACTAATGGCACCAAGGAATTACTAAAACATAAAACCACCATTGGCTACACCCTTATTTCAGGTTTTATTGTAGGTTCATTTTTAGTCTATTTGAGTACCGCTCAGCAAGTATTCGAAGGGCAGTATGGGCTCAAAGAAGAATTTCCGTATGTTTTTGCTGCCATTGCTATTGCGATTGCCACGGCTACTTTCTTAAACGGTAGTCTGGTTTTAAAATATGGCATGGAGAAATTAATTACCATTTCACTAATCGCCTATTTCCTCACATCGTTGACCTATGTTGTTTTGTTCTATGGAAAGGAGAACCCAAGTATCGTTGTTTTACTTGTGTTCTTAGGAATTCAATTTTTTATGATCAGTTTTCTATTCGGAAATTTAAGATCAGCGGCAATGCAACCTATCGGACATATTGCAGGTATTGGCTCCGCAATTACCGGATGCCTCTCCACCATGATGTCGGTACCGATCAGCACCTATATCGGAAGATTTATAAGCACCACTACCCTTCCTTTATTCATAGGCTTTACCATATGTTCTGCATTGGCAATCATTGTTTTAATTTACTTGAAAGCTTCTAGCCAAAAAGTAACTCAAGTTCATTTGAAGACTTAAACATTGCTCAAAGTAGCTATACTATTTTGACAGATTTGTTTGTCGCTTGTACCACAAATTCAATAATAAGCCACAAATAATCATGGCCATACCCATAATACTCCACAACGAATAAGATTCTCCCAAAAAGCCAACACCAACCCATATCGAAAAGACCACTTCAATATATTTGATTGGAGCGATAAGATTGGTTTCTCCCCTTTGAAACGCTTTCGTCATAAACAATTGACCAAAATACCCAAATATGCCTAAGCTCAGCAATAGTAGAAGATCATGCGTATTAGGAGTCTTCCAGTAAAATATAGACAGCAAACCACCAACCAAAGTAGCAATGCACATAAAATAGTTAACAATCACCACAGGGTGTTCACGGGTGCCAATTTTGCGTATAACAATGTAGACAAGTCCGCTGAAAACGGAGGCTAAAAGCACCAGAGCTAAGCCAACGGGAGGTATGCTACCATCGAAACCTTTCAAAACCAACACACCTAAGAACGAAAGCACGAAAAATAACCACTGAATAGGTCTCACTTTTTCCTTCAGCAACAACATTGCAAAAACCGCTGCAAAGATTGGAGCTACGTATCGCAGTGCAACAGCAGAACCAATAGGCATATAGTGCACTGCGATAAAAAATAACAACATCGAAGTAGAACCAAATACCCCTCGTGTGATTAATAGTTTGCGATGTGTTCCTAAAATCGGAATACCACGACTTAATAAAAAACCAAAAGTGAAGAACAAAGATCCCGCAGATCTAAAAAACACAAGTTGTGCTCCGCTATAATCGGTGAGAAACTTTAGAAGTCCATTCATAGCCGTGAAGGCCATAGTGCTCAGCACCATAAAAAAAATGGCTTTTTTTAAATCCAATCCGATGGTCTTTTAAAGTTCAACCAAAGGTATCACTCTATTCACTTTTTTACATAAAAAAAACCATGCCTTTTAGCATGGTTCATATCCTATTTTAATCGTTTAAAAAATTAACAATTTCTCGCCCCGATCACATATTCTTCTACGTTCTGTTGTAATTGATGAAATTTCGCAAATTGTTCTTTAGCACTTTCCATATAGCTATCCACCGCTTTCTTCTTTTCCTTCAAATTTTGAATAATCTCCAAATTAGTTGCGCTTAAAGTCTCTAATCCACTTTTGAGAGACTCAAAACGTTCAAACAGACTATGGGTTCTCGGTTCGCAAGTGTAAGAATTCAATTGGCACTTGAGCTGATCAACATCTTTCTGGTATCGCTCTAGGCGCATGACCAGGGTACTTTTGTCTACCTCGTTTACTTCAGATTTCATAGGAGCAGGATTTTTAAATTAACAAAAAGTTCTGTTGGGTACTATAAGGTACGAAAAAAAATAAAGATTAGTCTTTTGTAAGTATCAGTAAACCAGACTTTAACAATTTCTTAATGTTTTCCTTTTTTTTCAACTTGTGAAAAATTTGATTTTGTTGAACATCCTTCTTAACTTAATAAAAAATATTTTACATGAATATAAACTTTGAATACCATGGTGTTAAAGCGAGCAATCGACTAGAGATCATGACCGCAGAAAAACTAGACAAACTTCTTAACAAGTTTGATTTCGTAGTTCGTGCAGATGTATTTTTCAAAACCGAAAATACCAGTGAACCAGATACGGGAATGATATGTGGTATACGATTAAGCTCCCCGGGACCTCGACTTTTTGCAGAGTCAAGCAAATCTGTTTTTGAAGCAGCGGTTGCAGAAACTATAGAAGAATTAGAGCGTCAGTTAAAAAAGCGTAAAGCAAAAATGAAAACGCATTGAATGTACTGAACCAAAATAAAAAGCCCTATACATTGAATGTATAGGGCTTTTTTATAACCTATCCATGCAGATAGGCAATCGCATTATGAGTATTATTATTCTTGATTGTTTGAAGTGTCTTCAAATTCGGTATCCACTACTGTGGCTTTGTTCAATCGATCTGAAAAAGGTGAATATTTCAAATCTAACAAAAGCTTTCTCTTTTTTCGATTTGATATATCCAGAGTATCTAAGATTCTCAGTTTCATCTCTGTATCAGCAATACGTTCTTGCTTCTTTTCCATGCGTTCTTCAGCAGTTACCACAAGTTCTGGTTCAAAACGCTCCATAAGGGTGTGGCGCTGCACTTTTACATTGTTTTTGACGATTTTTAACGTAGGCGTGGTTTTAACCGTAGTAGGTTTAGATACAACTTCCTGAGCAAAGATTGAAGTGGTTCCATACAGGAAAACACATAGGCCGAAGGCTACTAATTTTGTATTTTTCATTTTATAAGGGACATATAGTTCTTCTTTAAAAATACAAAATATTGTTCAAGATGCCATAAATGAAGCTATTAGCATTCAGGTAACGATTTTAATGAACATTTTGGCGATGTTTTATACTAGGGCTTTAGGTTTGATTTTTAAAAGCAGCGTAACGCTTTGATAAAATTCAGGTGATGTTCGAGGTCTAGAAATGAATTAAGAAAATGTAAAATAAATAGTGCGTTGCTTTAAGAAACATCGGAAAACCTCGACTGAGTATAAAGCAACTCCAATAAAATCATTTAATTTTGGCCTAACTTATGTAAAATCTTTACCATGAAAAATCTATTTCTTAGTACATTAATCATCTTCACAGCGCTTGCTTCAAATGCTCAAAGTTCTACTGACGTATCTTCGGCGGAAGTGAAATTTGTTTTTGTAAATAACGATGTAGAAGGCACTTTAACGGGTTTCAATTCTTCCTCTTCAATTGACCTTGAAAACTTGGAAAATTCCAAATTCAAAGGAAGTGTAAAAGCGGAAACCATTAGCACTGGTAACTCCATACGCAATTGGTCTTTACGTCGTAGCAAATATTTTGATGCAGATACCTACCCAAAAATTACTTTTGAAAGCACTAGTATAAAGAGCGAAGGTAATACCTACGAGGTTAAAGGAAACCTCACCATTAAAGATGTAACCAGAGAAATTACTTTTAAGTTTTCTAAAGACGGAAAGAATCTAACCGGAAAATCTACAATATACAGTTCTGACTATGGCATTGAAATTAAAAATAAACGTGAACAGAATAGGGTTGACATAACAATTACCCTTAAAGTGACATAATATTTGCGTTGTGCGCTATTCGTTCAGTACGACATAGACGGGTTGAATTTTCCTTTTAATTTTTACATACCTTCTCAATTGAGGTCGCGTCAAAATATTTTGCATTTCAGCATTTTCTTGTTTTGAAATTCTTTTCAACAGTTTTAGTTGCTCTCTTGTTGTCATATGTTGTTCAGCATCAACCCGAGATCTTCGTATAAGAAATTCTTTGACTTTTGATTCAAACTGTAACAGTTGATTACCACTCAATACTAACTCTGGTGTATATGTTTCCACTAGTTTTTTCGAGGCTTTACGAATCTCTTGATCCGCCTCTTGAAAATATGCATCTTGTGCAAATAATGATCCTGTATTTAAAAGTATAACAACAATCACAATCAACCACCTAACTATTCTTTTTCTCATAAATTCAATATTTTACGAGCAAATAAAAGAAGAATATCGACACCATATTAATCCTACTGATTTGAATTTTAACGTTTTTAAAGAATAAAGTTTTTTGTGCTCAAATGATCGTTACATTTGCCTATCAAAATTTAAACCTATGTGGATTTGGATTATTTTCATCGCCTTCATTTTGGTCTTTTTGGCCTTAGACTTAGGTGTGTTCAATAAAGAAAATCATGTTATCAAAACCAAAGAGGCTAGTATTTGGACAGCCATTTGGGTTACCGTTGCCTTAAGTTTTAGTGGTGTTATTTATTGGTTGTTTTCTAATGGAATGGTTGACAACCCCACAGCACTCACCCCAAACAATGCTGTTCTAAAATATGTCACTGGATATTTAATTGAACTCTCCTTAAGCGTTGACAATGTGTTTGTTATTGCTGTTATTTTTGGTGCTTTCAAAATCCCACCCCTGTACCAACATCGTGTTTTATTTTGGGGAATATTAGGCGCCATTATTTTTCGAGCCATTATGATATTCTTCGGTGTAGCATTAATCACACGATTCGAATGGATTATCTACGTATTCGGAGTTTTTCTATTATACACTGCGTTCAAAATGCTTAAAGGTGAGGATGAGGAATTTGATCCAAAGAACTCGTTTGTTTTTCGTCAAATAAAAAAAATATACCCCATTACAAGTACGATTCAGGGGGATCAATTTTTTGTAAAACGAATGGGGATTAAAGCAGCCACACCCCTTTTCGTAGCATTAATTGTCATTGAAC
The DNA here is from genome assembly GCA_937936275.1 of uncultured Flavobacteriaceae bacterium. Lineage (GTDB taxonomy): Bacteria > Bacteroidota > Bacteroidia > Flavobacteriales > Flavobacteriaceae > Maribacter_C. Next base: position 213 of record CALHCJ010000153.1, on the reverse strand, counting down.
TCACAGATATTCTTTTTGCTTTAGATAGTATTCCTGCGATTCTTGCCATTACCGCTGATCCTTTTATTGTTTTTAGTTCAAACATATTAGCAATTATGGGATTGCGTTCTATGTATTTCTTAATTTCAAGGATGCTAGAGAAGTTTCGATATATCAACTATAGCCTAGTAATCATATTAGCTTTTGTAGGATTAAAGATGTTGGCTTCACACT
>CALHCJ010000152.1 GCA_937936275.1 uncultured Flavobacteriaceae bacterium | reverse complement strand
TCGTTTAGAGCAGGGTAGCCTGCTGTGAAATATATGGAGAGGAGTTTTTTATTCTCCTGAAGTTTTTGGTTGATTCTGTTCATTAAAACTATTTTTTGTTATTCCCGCGAAGGCGGGAATCTGTTTCATGTATTCTAAATGTTCATTAATCTCCTAACATCCAAGAAAGGTCATTCCATTCTGGATTCATGTCGTTTATGAGATTCTCTTTCCACTTTCGCTTCCAGCCTTTTATTAGTTTCTCTCTTTTGATAGCATTATTCACGTATTGTGTTTTTTCGAAATAGACCAATTTGTGAACATCATATTTCTTCGTGAACCCTTTGTTTTCTTTTGATTGGTGTTGTTCTATTCTTAGTTTTAGATTATTTGTCATTCCAACGTACAAGACCGTATGATTTTTATTGGTCAGTATGTAGATATAATACCGTTTCATTTCATTGGCCTTCTGCTTGCTTTGGGGGATTCCTGCCTTCGCAGGAATGACAAATTATGTTAGTCCAAAGTAATCAATATAGGTGTTCAGGTCTTTGTCTCCTCTTCCAGACAAACTAATAACCACAACATCATCCGCCTTGAACTTCTTATGGTCAAAAATGGCAAAGGCATGCCCTGTTTCGATAGCTGGAATGATTCCTTCCAATTGTGAAAGTTCCAATCCGGCGGTCATTGCTTCATCGTCTGTTGCAGAATAGAACTCTGCTCTTCCTGACTTGTGAAGGTGTGAATGCATGGGGCCAACACCTGGGTAATCTAATCCAGCGGAAATGGAATAAGGTTCCGTAATCTGTCCGTCGGTAGTTTGCATCAACATGGTTTTGCAGCCATGAATAATTCCAACTTTACCTAGAGCCGATGTTGCTGCGCTTTCTCCAGTATCCACTCCTTTTCCGGCAGCTTCAACGGCGATGATGCCTACTTCGGGTTCATCCAAAAAATGATAATAGGTTCCGGCCGCATTACTGCCACCGCCGATACAGGCAACCACATAATCAGGATTCTCACGCCCTTCTTTCTCTTTCAACTGCCATTTGATTTCCTCGGAAATTACCGATTGAAACCGAGTCACCATGTCAGGGTAGGGGTGCGGGCCAATTGCAGAACCTATGATATAATGAGTGTCTACGGGATTGTTAATCCAGTCTCGAATGGCTTCGTTGGTGGCATCTTTTAACGTGCGACTTCCCGAAAGTGCAGGGCGCACTTCGGCCCCTAACATTTTCATTCTTGCTACATTTGGTGCTTGGCGAGCGATATCAATTTCCCCCATGTAAACGATACATTCCATGCCCATCAAAGCGCAAACTGTTGCTGTCGCCACACCGTGTTGTCCGGCACCTGTTTCAGCAATAATTCGTTTTTTGCCCAGCTTTTGAGCCATTAGAATCTGACCGATAGTATTATTTACTTTATGAGCTCCAGTATGGTTTAGGTCTTCTCGTTTGAGATAAACTTTGCATTCGTGTTTTTCGGAAAGACGTTTGGCAAAATAGAGTGGGGAGGGCCTACCAACGTAGTCTTTGAGTAACTGATGAAATTCCTTTTGAAAGGAATCTTCATACATAATCTCCAAATACTTTTGGCGTAACTCTTCTACATTGGGGTAGAGCATTTCTGGTATAAAAGCGCCACCAAATTCTCCGTAATATCCTCTTTCGTCTGCGTGGTAATTCATACTAGTTGTCAGTTTTTAGTTGACGGTTGTCAGTTAGCAATTCTTTAAATCTTCTTAGTTTTTCGACATTTTTCAACCCTGGTTCATCTTCAAATTTACTGTTGACGTCAATGACTTCGCAATACTTTGATTCAGGCCTTTTTATAAAATCTTTAATGGAATCTATTTCTTCTAGACCAATACCCCCACTTAAAAAATAAGGCTTGGTCGAAGGATACTTTTTTAGGACCTCCCAGTTAAATACATAACCATTGCCACCAGGTAATTTTCCTTTAGTATCAAATAAATAGTAGTCGCAAACATCTTCGAAGTGTTTTAATTGCTTAAAGTCAAAATCATCTTTGATTGAAAATACCTTGATGATTTTCAGTTGGGGAATAGCTTTCTTTAGCTCATCACAAAAAGCAGGTGTTTCTTTGCCATGCAATTGTACCAACAGCAAACCATAGGTTTTTACTTTTTCAGCAATTTCAAGTATGCTGGAATCTACAAAAACACCCACTTTTTTAATCCTGTGTGGAATCGAGGGCATTTTACCTTCAAAATATCTTTTGGATGGTTTCCAAAAAATAAAGCCCAAATAATCTGGTTTTAGGGCCGCTACCTCAGTGGTGTTTTTATTCATACCACAAACTTTTAACTTCAATGAAGTTATGTCTTTAGCGATAGGAGTTTCCTCTTTGTTTGAATAATAGTATTCCACTTTAGTTTAATTTATCAATAAATTCGGAAGCACTTTTACCAGGGTTTTCGGTCTTCATAAAATTCTCTCCGATTAAAAATCCTTGATATCCATATTGTTTTAAATCTTGTATCGCTTCGATGGCACTGATGCCGCTTTCAGAAACTTTTACAAAATCATCAGGAATCATTTTCGACAGTGTTTTACTCGTATCTAAATTGACTTCAAATGTTTTTAGATTGCGATTGTTCACACCTAGCATATCTAGGCTGGGCATGATAGATTTGTGCAATTCCGCTTCGTTGTGAACTTCCAGTAGCACATCTAAGTCTAAACTTTGAGCTAATTCAGAGAATATTTTAATCTCCTCTTTGGATAAAACAGCTGCGATTAATAAAATTACATCCGCACCATGAGCTTTCGCTTCTAGAATTTGATATTCATCAATGATAAACTCTTTTCGTAGCAATGGCATTTTTACAGAAGCACGAGCTAGAATTAAATCTTCTAATGAGCCACCAAAGTATTTGATGTCTGTTAAAACACTCATTCCGCATACTCCTGCTTTTTCGTAACCCTTAGCAACCTGACCAACGTTGGTGTTCTGGTTGATGGTGTCTTTTGAAGGAGAACGTCTTTTATGTTCTGCAATAATTCCCGTTTTGCTATTGCGCAAAGCGTTAGCCAAAGAAGGGGTTTCTCGTTCAAACAAGACAGAAGCTTCCAATTGTTGTGTTGGAATGAGCGATTTTTTTAAATCGACTTCTTTGTATTTATCTGCTACTATTTTGTCTAAAATGTTCATTTACTTAAATCTTGTAATTTTCTAAGAGCATTCAATCCATTACCTCCTAATAGTGACTCTTTTGCTTTTTCAAATCCGTCTTTTAAACTACTGTTCTCTACTGTTGCTATTGCAACTCCCGCGTTAGCGCAAACCACATTATTTTGAGCCTCGGTACCTTTTCCTTGTAGCACATTCATAAAGATTTGAGCAGATGCTTCTATACTATCCCCACCGACTATTTCCGATTGGTGTATCGCTTTTAATCCGAAGTCGGAAGGTTTTATCATTCCTTCGGAAACATTCGAAATTGTCTTTGTATTTCCCGTCAAAGAGATTTCATCATACCCATCTAAAGCGTGCAATACGGTAAAATTCTTGTCGGTATTTTGATAGAGGTAGCCATACATGCGTGCCAGCTCTAAATTAAAGACCCCCACCATTTGATTCTTTGGAAAAGCAGGGTTCACCATCGGCCCTAGCATATTGAAAAAGGTTTTTACACCAAGTTCTCTTCGTATTGGCGCTACATTTTTCATTGCCGGGTGGAATAGGGGGGCATGCAAAACACAAATACCGGCCTCATCGATGGACCTTTCTAAAAAGTCGGCTTCGTTGCTGAATTTAATACCTAGAAATTCCATGACATTGCTGCTTCCACATTTTGAAGAAACGCCGTAATTGCCATGTTTGGTAACTTTGACTCCAGCTCCTGCGGTAACAAAAGAGGCCAAGGTCGAAATATTAAAAGTGTCTTTACCATCGCCGCCAGTGCCACATAAATCAACCGGATTATACGCTGATAGGTCGACAGCTAAACATAATTCCAAAAGCGCATCGCGAAAGCCTTCCAATTCTTCAATAGTAATGCTTCGCATCATATATACCGTAAGAAATGCGGCTATTTGACTGGTATTGTAATCACCTTTGGCAATATTGACCAAAATCTGTTTGGCATCTTCCTTCGAGAGGATGTCGTGATTGATTAATTTATTTAAGGTCTCTTTCATTTTTTAATAGTATTGAGTCTTAAGTATGCGGTAAAAAGTATTAGTTCTAAACTTTTTACCTGATACTTATTACCAAGCTTTAGCTCTTTAACCAGTTTTCAAGAATCCGTTTCCCCTCCGGGGTCAAAACAGATTCAGGGTGAAATTGCACGGCGCTAACATCGTATGTTTTATGCCGCAATGACATTACTTGTCCGTTTTCATCAAAAGAAGTGGCTTCCAAGACTTCCGGAAGTTCTGGATTTACAACCCACGAATGGTAGCGCCCCACTTCAATTTCTTTGGGCATTCCTTGGAATAAAACATCTTCTTTTGTGATATTGATTTTTGTAGCAATACCGTGATATACTTCATCTAAATTTATCAACGTACCTCCGAAGACTTCGGCAATCGCCTGTTGTCCTAAACAGACACCAAAAATACTTTTGGTTGGAGCGTATCTTCTGATAATGTCTTTTAAAAG
>CALHCJ010000151.1 GCA_937936275.1 uncultured Flavobacteriaceae bacterium | reverse complement strand
AAAATTCGCCTTGTAAATCAAACCTTGATTGACTTGAAACGTATAGATAAAGGTTTGGAATATTCAGCAATTGTTATTTAAATTAAAGTATTTACCCTACTGAACTTTGTCTTTGATAAAATACTCACTAATTACCTTACGAAATTTCTTTTCGGATAGCGGTTTTTGTATAAATTCTTTAACGTTGGGATCTTGTAGCGCTTTAACCATATCACCCTCGTCCGCACTTGTTGTCAACATTACAATAACAATATTTTCGCGAATACTAACGTCGACAGTATCTTTGTAGGCCTTTAGAAACTCCCATCCATCCATCCTTGGCATCTTAATATCCAATAAAAGTAAAGAAGGAGTCAAAACTGAAGTAGCGTGTTTACCCGTATTTTTAGGACTAAGGAAATCTAAAGCTTCTTGACCATCCTTAAAAATATCAACTTCGACATCCAAGTTAAGTTTTCCGATAAAAATTTTGTTAAAAAGATTGCTGATTTCGTCATCGTCAACAAGCAGTATTGAATCTAGAGAATAACTACTCATAAAATTGTAAAGATTTAGTCCTAACTAAAAGTAGTACTTTTCTCTCTAGAAAAATAAGAAAGTAGGCTTTTATTTACATATGTTCATATTTTAACACATAATCAACCCCATCTGCCCGTTTTAATTAAACAAAAACCAGACTATTTTTAGATTACCAGTCAATCTGGTTAAAATTTAAGCTTGCTAAAATCTCATTTACCGCACTAAAATGTTTGTTTCCGAACCAATACCCCCGATTAGCGCTTAGAGGTGAAGGATGGCCTGTGGTCAGAATATAATGTTTGTTGGAGTCAATCAGTTTTGCTTTCTTCTTTGCAAAACCACCCCATAGGAGAAAAATTACATTTTCTTTTTTGTTGGATATTTTTTCAATTACTGCATCTGTAAAGGCCTCCCAACCCATTTTTTGATGACTTCCTGGCTCATGCGCTCGTACCGTTAAAGTTGCATTTAATAGTAAAACTCCTTGCTTCGCCCAACGTTCTAGGTTTCCACTTTTCGGATATGGCAATCCTAAATCTTGTTGAAGTTCCTTAAATATATTGATAAGAGAAGGGGGATGAGGAATCTCATCTTTTACAGAAAAACATAAACCATTTGCCTGATTTGGTCCATGATAAGGATCTTGACCAATGATCACTACTCTCGTTTGATCAAAAGGACAATGATCAAACGCAGCAAAAATATCAGCCCCTTTAGGATAACAAGTGTGTTCCTTGTATTCTTGTTTAACAAAAGCGGTGAGTGTTTCGAAATAGACTTGCTGAAACTCTTCTTGAAGTTGAGATTTCCAGCTGGTATTAATTTTAACCTCCATATACTAGCTTAAGGAAGTTAAAATTAAGTTTTTCAACAAGATTTGAATCCCTATTTCATTTAAATATTTAATCATCGAATGCAGTCTCTGCTAGCTGTGCCTTTAAAACATCGGTTTGCGCTTGGCGGCCTTCCAAAGTCATTATGTAATCAAGCGTAGTATCATCTTTATTAATTTGATAGGATTTATTTGCCCAATGCAATGCCCCTTCTAAATCATGGTTAAATTCTTTTAATACCGCCAAATTATAGCAGGCTCTACTACTGATCCGAGCCTTTGGATTTGCTATTTCTTCTTCCCACAAGGCCTCAGCTTCGCTATATTCTCCATTTTGAATATTCTTGCTAGCCACCTTAAAATTTTCAGTTCCAAATGCATAATAATCACGCTCAATTGCAAATTGCTGGGGTTGCATGCGCTGTGCATATGAACTCCCAGATCGTTTACTTTGTTCTAATAACTGTTCACGACGTCTGTCTATTGCTTGCAGAGCTTCAACAGGACTAACCCCCTTGGCTGAAGCTACAATCTGTTCGTTCGAGGTGAACTCATCAATCAATTTTCTAAGCTTCGGATCATATATCCTCCAACCATTTTCAATCAGAGTTTCTAAGGTAATCTCTTGTGCACTAACCTTAATTCGTTCTCGAAGCATATCATATTGTTCCATTTTCGCTTTTTTCAACGAATATGAAGTCGCTGTTTCATGCGAAGCCAAAGCAAATATGGCATCAATGTCGTTTTCTTTGCAGATCTGAGCAATTAATTCCCACGTTTCTTTATCTGGATTAGCACCAAAATTTGGCATCTCATCGGGCAACTGTGCAAGAATTTTGACTGTTTCAAAGCGTTTTTCACGAAGGAGTTCATCAAATAGACCGGTTAATGCGGCATCAGTGCCCTTTTCGGCTAACCATCGTTCTTCTAAAACAATTAATTGCTCCAATCGCGTAGTATAATTCTTTGTCAATTTCGAGGTACTTGTATTTACGATTCCAATTTTTTTAACCTGATTTGAAAAGTCGACTGGAGAAGGCTCAATTGTATTTATGGTAATTTGTCGTGTAGAACTACAGCCAGAAAAGATTAAAAGGATACCGTAAATAATTATGAATTGGGACAAATATCTCATAATAGAATAGATTTTTTGCTTAACTTAAAATTGCTTTTATAAAATAATCTCTACTGAAAACCGCAACCTAACGCGTTATATTGTATAAGTGGGGTGTTGTTGGTCGAAAAAGTAAAGCATTGATACACTTTGAATTACGTATATTTTGTAGGATTATACTTAATTTTTAGTCTAAATGCTATTCCATACCTTTGCCAACTACTTAAATAAAAATGGCTTTAATTCAAACAAAAACGCTTCAAGACCTAGAATTTCCAACGGTTCTGCAACAATTAGCTGCACGTTGCAATACCGAGTTGGGAAAAGAATATGCCTTAGCTATCACTCCATTTTCTGAACCAGAAGTAATCAAATTAAGCCTTGGTCAAACCTCTGAATATTTAGCTTCATTAATTAGTGAAAATCGTATTCCAAATCACGGTTTTGATCGCATTGATATAGAGCTGGGGCTGTTAAGAATAGAAAATACCACTTTAGAAATCGTAAGTTTTCGAAAAATTGGAAACATTTGCAACACCATAGCAACCCACAAAAAGTTCTTTAAAAAGTTTAAGGAATATTATCCCTTACTTTTTATGGCTGTCGAGAAGGTGCCCTTAAATACTCAAATACCACAAGAAATAGATGTAGTTATCGATCGATTTGGCGAAGTAAAAGACCGTGCATCTGACAAATTATTTAGTATTCGCAGACAAATCAATCAGGTCAAAGGAAAAATTAGCCAAAGTTTTTCTTCTGCTTTAAACGTTTATCACGGATCAGATTATTTGGATGACATTCGAGAGTCAGTATATGAAAATCGCCGAGTTTTGGCGGTAAAGTCTATGTATCGAAGAAAAGTGAAAGGTGCAGTGTTAGGAAATTCAAAAACTGGAAGTATTGTTTATATTGAACCCGAAGCTACATTAAAATACAGTCGAGAACTCAATAATTTGGAGTTTGATGAGAAAGAAGAAATCCAACGTATTCTTAACCACTTAACACGCTTAATTAGACCCTTTGCGTCTGATCTAGCACAGTATCAGCAGTATTTAGCATCTACTGATATAACAGCAGCAAAAGCAAAGTACGCTTCGGATACAAATGCAATACTTCCTGAAATAAATACAGCTAAGCGGCTATTTCTCAGAGATGCCTATCACCCACTGCTCTATCTTAACAACAAACTAAAAAACGAAAAAACCCATCCACAGACCATTGAACTGCATCCAGAGAATAGAATTATTGTTATCTCTGGACCCAATGCCGGGGGAAAAAGTATTACACTTAAAACTATTGGTTTACTACAGGTGATGTTGCAAAGTGGTTTATTGATTCCCGTTCATGAGCGAAGTACGGTTTGTTTATTTGATAAGATTTTGACCGACATAGGTGACAATCAATCTATTGAAAATCATTTAAGTACGTATAGTTATCGGCTCAAAAACATGAACTCATTTTTAAAGAAGTGTAATGCAAACACGTTATTTTTGATCGACGAATTTGGTACTGGTAGTGACCCTGAACTTGGCGGGGCGCTAGCAGAGACCTTTCTTGAAGTTTTCTATGAAAGAGAAGCCTATGGCGTAATTACTACCCACTATGCTAATTTGAAATTACTCGCTAATGAGCTACCCCACATTTCGAATGCGAATATGCTTTTCGATGGCAAGACCTTAGAACCTACCTTTCAATTAGTCTTAGGAGAAGCTGGTAGTTCTTTCACATTTGAAGTTGCTCAGAAAAATGGCATCCCTTACTCACTCATTAACAAGTCAAAGAAGAAGATAGAGCGAGGCAAAGTTCGTTTTGATGCTACGATAGCTAAAATGCAGAAAGAACGCAGCAAAATGGCTAAAACGGGCTCTAGATTGCAAGAGGAAGAGTCGAAAGCAAGAGAAGAGGCGGCGCGATTGGAAAAATTAAATGCCAAAGTCAAATCAAAACTCGAGAATTATCAAGAGCTATACGATCATGACCAACGCATGATTCAACTTGGTAACAAGGTAAATAAAGCCGCCGATAAATATTTTCAGGATAAAAAGAAACGTTTACTAGTTTCTGAATTGCTGCGTATCGTAGAAACTGAAAATAGTAAACGCAAAAAGAAAAGTGCCAGTCAGGCTCAAGCCGATCGAAGCAAAAAGGCAAAAGTTGCTCAAGAAGTACAGAAAGAGGTGAAAGTAATTCGTGAGAAAAAAAAGGTGGAAAAGAAAAGAGCCATCAACAAAGAAAAGAACACACCAAGACCAGTTTTTAAAGTTGGAGACCGTGTTCGCATGACCGATGGTAAAGCCGTTGGTAGTATTGATAGAGTCGAAAAAGGTAAAGCAACCGTTAACTATGGCATGTTTACTACAAATGTAAGTGTAGACCAACTCGAGATGGTGGAACGAAAGAAGTAAGCTCTATTATATTTGATTATCAAAGGATTACAACTTATCGTATACGATATTAAAGGTTTTGCAAGAACGCACTGCTAGCAGGTATTTGGTATAGAATTCGTTTTTTGATCTGTCGGCCAGTGATGTAATCTATTTGCTAAATACCTCATAAAGTTTATAATGCCCAACCATGCTTTTGTATCTTTGCATGGTGGAAGATGAGAAAAAAATAATCCTATTTGATGGCGTTTGCAACCTATGCAACAGCTTCGTCCAATTTATTATTCAGCGAGACAAAAAAGATGTCTTTCGTTACACTTCTTTACAAAGTAACATTGGTCAAGAACTCATTGCAAAACGAAATATTGATACCGAAAAGGTAGATTCCGTAATACTTATCGAACCCGGCGTTGCTTACTACGTTAAATCAGATGCAGCTTTAAAAATTGGTAAAAACTTAAAAGGATACCGAACACTTTCGAGTATACTAGAATTGATTCCCAGTGGTTTACGAAATATCGTATACGATTTAATAGCGCGATATCGCTACACTTGGTTCGGAAAAAAGGATCAATGCATGATTCCTAGCCCTGAACTAAAGTCAAAATTCTTGGAATAATTTGCAGTTCAAAAGTTTGTAGTTTTGACAAGTAGTATAAACCTACCAAAATCAAAAAGTTGTGTAAACCGTGGAAGATAATTCCGGTCAAAAGTCCCCCACTACGTCTTACCCAATATCCAGTAATTAAAGCAAACACAAAGAAAAAAGGAAATAGACTTAAATTATCATGTACACTTGCAAACAAAACCGCTTGAATAACGTTTGCTGCTTTAAAGCCGACGCGCTTTTCGGACGAAGCTAAGATCACGCCCCGAAATACTATTTCTTCATAAATAGGAACGATTACTGCCACCAATAATACTGTTATTAAAAATCCGTTTTGCGACATTACCGCAAGAATTTCTTCTTGTACTGTCAAATACATTCCA
>CALHCJ010000150.1 GCA_937936275.1 uncultured Flavobacteriaceae bacterium | reverse complement strand
ATACTATAAAAATGAGTGAGGTAAAAATTTGGCAATGGGGTTTAGTAATTACCAGTAGTTTGGTACTATTTCTTCTATCTCCATTGGCAAAAAATACCAATCAGTTTTTTAAAGCAGTTCAAAAGAAGAAAGCTCCGAATACATTTATGCTGATGGGCAGTTTGGTCATATCGTGGATTTTTGCCAAAAGCATCACTAATGCAGCCAACCTTGGGTTAGATTATGGTATTGTAGGTGGCGTTGCCTACGCCGCCTATTACTTATCTTTTGTGGTTGCTGGTATAGTTATTTATAAAATACGGACTCAAAGTGAATTCACCAGTATCCATCACTTTCTAGTTAGTAGATTTGGAAAAGGTGCAGTCGCGGTCTTCTCCATGCTGATTGCTATTCGTCTTTTTAACGAGGTTTGGAGTAATACGATGGTTATTGGATCGTATTTCGGCGATATGGGTTCAAGTTCATACTACTGGGCAATTATCGTGTTTACGGTGCTCACCTTATCTTATGTCCTCAAAGGGGGCATGAGCAGTTCTATTTTCACTGATGTTATTCAAATGGTGCTCTTTTCAATACTTCTATTTGTAATCTTGTTCCAAATTTTCGGAGCTAACGATGATTTTACAGCTGTCTCAGCTCTGTCTTCAGGTGTTTGGTCTTTTGAAATGGGGTTGAACCTTTTGTTTGCGGCAGTTTTACAATCTTTCAGTTATCCTTTTCACGATCCTGTTTTAACCGATCGCGGCTTTTTAAGTAGTCCGAAAGTGACATTAAAGAGTTTTCTTTGGGCGGGAGTTGTAGGCGCAATTTGTATCATCCTCTTTAGTACTATTGGGGTCTACGCCCAGGCGCAAGGTATGATTGGTCAAGCCGCAGTAGAAGTTGGAAAGGCATTTGGTGTAGTCATTCTTTTAGTGATCAACTTTATTATGATTACCTCAGCGGCTTCCACTTTAGATTCTACTTTTTCATCGTTTTCAAAACTCTTATCTATTGATTTAAAAATGGGAAACACCCTGAAATTTGGACGATGGTCGATGGTTGCTATCGCTGTTCTTGGTACCATGCCCGTTTTTCTAGATGCTGAAATTCTCTCTGCCACCACTATTAGTGGTACTATGGTCATCGGTTTGACCCCAGTCTTTTTATTCTGGAAAGCTAAGCCTCCCAAAATAAGTTTTCACTTGAGTGTTTTCTGTGGTATTTTATTCGGATTCTTCCTGATATTCAATCTTTTTCCACAAAGTCTCGTATTTACAACCGGGAAATATGCAGATTTATTATGGATTAATTTCTGGGGAATTCTTTGTTGTTTAATCCTATACTTTACACCGATTTGGATCAGAAAATAAAACATATCGGCACCAAAGATGGAAAGCTTCTGCTTTTCGGAGGCGTTTACAGTAATCTTCAGGCCTTAGAAGCTCTCATTTCTATTGCAGAATCAGAGGGTATTCCTGCAGAAAATTGCATTTGCACCGGAGATATTACCGGTTACTGTGCACAGCCAGAAGAAACCGTGCAACTCTTTCGTAAATGGGGTGCGACTAGTATTGCCGGCAACGTAGAATTGCAATTGGCGAACGATAGCGAAGATTGTGGTTGTGATTTTAAAGCAGGTGGGCGTTGCGATAGTTTTTCGAAAACATGGTTTCCGTACACGAAAGGATATTTATCTCAAAACTCATTAGAATGGATTGCTAAAATTCCTGAAAATATCAGTTTTGACTATGTAGGAAAAAAAGTAACAGTGGTGCATGGAAATTATGGTAACGTATCTGAATTTATCTTTAAATCCAACGCAAATCAATGCAAAGAAACCTGCTTTTCAGAAACAGATAGTGAGGTAATCATTGCTGGTCATTGTGGCCTCCCCTTTCATCAGACTGTAAAAGAAAAGTTGTGGTTGAACCCTGGTGTTATCGGTATGCCAGCAAACGATGGCACTACGCGCGTTTGGTATATGATATTAGAAAGTGATCAAAACGAAATAAAATATACTCATCGGTCTTTTGAATATGATTTTAAGACTGCCCAACAACTCATGTTTAAGAACCATTTGCCTGAAGCTTACGCAGACACCCTGTCCTCAGGTATTTGGGATAACATGGAAATCCTTCCTGAAATAGAGAAAATGGAACAGGGCATTCCAATATATTTAGACAACTCAAATAAAGAAATTGTAGAACCTAAAACACTAAAAAAGATGGCAGATTCGTATTACAATCCTAAAGATCTTAGGAAGTTTGGAAAGATTACCGAGTGGAGTGAAGAGCTTGGCACCAAATTCTTTGACTATTACGGTAAGGTTTTCGAAGAAGGAGCACTAAGTGCTAGAGAAAAGTCTTTAATTGCGCTTGCAGTTTCACATGTAGTGAAATGTCCATATTGCATTGACGCTTATACCAAAGACGGTTTGCAAAAGGGAATTACGAAAGAAGAAATGATGGAAGCTGTACATGTGGGCGCTTCTATTGAAGCTGGCGCCACCTTAGTACATGGCGTTCAGATGATGAATAAGTATGATAAATTGTCAATGTAATCGACAATTTGAACTTAGATTGATTACTTTAAACTTTTACAGCATAAAAATGGAAAAAAGTATTTTACCCAAAAAAACGAAGAAGGTGATGCAAAAATCACTAAAAGCAAGAGATAATGAATTTGCTGAAAGTAATAAGCAACTAGAGATATTGAATGGAGGCGTTTTTGCAGACGGCGAGTTGCCTTATTTTAAGGATAAAATCGGAGAAATAGGTCATTTTCCTTTGCGTCCTAAGAAGCTCGAAATTCTACAAATTAATGTGGGATATATGTGTAATCAAGTATGTGAACATTGTCACGTAGATGCCGGACCTGACCGTAAAGAAATCATGACTCGTGATACCATGATGCAGTGTTTAGAGGTTATTCGAAATACTGGAGCACATACCCTAGATTTAACGGGTGGCGCCCCTGAGATGAATCCAGATTTTGAATGGTTTGTAGAAGAAGCTGCAAAGGCTGGAATCAAAGATTTTATCGTTCGATCTAATCTCACTATTATTAGAGCAAATAAAAAATATTATCACCTTCCAGATTTCTTTAAAAAGCACAACGTTCATGTAATTTCTTCAATGCCACACTATACCCGTGGAAAAACAGATAAGCAACGTGGCGACGGTGTTTTTGATAAATCAATTAAAGCGCTGCAAGAGCTCAACGAAAGAGGATATGGTATGCCCGGCAGTTCTTTACGTTTAGATTTGGTCTACAATCCTTCCGGTGCTTATTTACCAGGTGACCAAATGGCCATGGAAAAAGATTTTAAAAAGGCTTTGGATGAAGATTTTGGTATTCAATTCCACAATTTATTTGCCATTACGAATCTACCCATTGCACGTTTTCTTGATTACTTGGTTGCTTCTGAAAATTATGAAGATTACATGTATGCCTTAGTAGAAGCGTATAACCCTGCAGCAGT
>CALHCJ010000149.1 GCA_937936275.1 uncultured Flavobacteriaceae bacterium | reverse complement strand
TGGTATACTTTTCATTCTTACCAGCACGATGTTGTGCTGTAATCGCGAAAGCTGACTTTTCTTTATTAAAATGTACTGCCGTAGAAAAACCATTGCCGAAATTACGATTGTACTTATTCACCGCTAACGGATTCATTACTTCTTTTGATGGAATCGTCAATAGCTTGCGTTCCGTAAAATTGAATTCTCCTAAAGGACTCTGATGTACTACATATTGATACGCAAACTCATCATCATTATATTTTAATTCTAGTAAGTAAAGCTGACCGTTTTTTACGAAGCCATCCACCATATATTGACCTGCATACTTGTTATTGTAATCTTCAATAAGATTCAAATCTGAATCATACAACTCCACAAAATGACCCTTAGGTCGTAATGGCATTCCGCCATAATAGGTCCGAACTATAACGGTTTTTCCATTATCTGAACCGTTGATACTTAAGACAGTGGAGTATTTATACCTATCGGAATAATTCTCTCCAAGAGTATAGCTTACAGGAATATCTTGCGCTTTTACAAAAAAGAGCGCGCCTAAAAAAAGAAGCAAAGAAATGCTTTTTCTAAAATTCATAAGTAGGTATTTGGGGATACACTATTCGCCTGGAAAATCGGCTTTACGCTTTTCTAAAAAGGCAGTTGTGCCTTCTTTAAAATCAGCCGTTCCAAAACATTCACCAAAAGCTTTTATTTCGGATGCATATCCATTACTATCATGTTTAAAACCAGCATTTACTGCTTTTATTGCATGACCAATCGCCACAGATGAATTATTAGATATTTTACCAGCTAGTTTTTCACACAGCTCAAGTAATTCTCCTTGCGGTACCACATGGTTCACCAAACCATAACTCAAAGCCTGCTCTGCATTAATCATACTTGCGGTCATAATTAATTCCATCGCTCTACCCTTACCGATTAATTGCGGTAAACGTTGTGTACCCCCATAACCAGGAATTACGCCTAAAGAAACCTCAGGAAGTCCCATGCGAGCATTATCACTGGCTACTCGAAAATGACATGACATGGCTAGTTCTAATCCCCCTCCTAAGGCGAAACCGTTGATCGCAGCTATCACCGGGGTTGAGAGATTTTCCACCAAGTCAAACAATAGCTTTTGACCCTTAGCGGCTAACTTACCTCCTTGTTTTACTGAAAAATCAGCAAACTCAGAAATATCAGCTCCGGCAACAAAAGCCTTTTCGCCACTACCCGTCAGAATGATAGTTTTTATATCGCTATTGGCATCCAAATCCGAAAAAGCTTCGCTCAATTCTTGAATGGTATCGCGATTGAGAGCATTTAATTTGTTGGGGCGGTTAATCGTTATTGTCGCTACTGGGCTGGTTTCTTCTACTAAAATATTGTTATAACTCATGTGTTTGTTTTTAAATTAAATAGACCAGTGTCCCTCGCTAACGGGCACTACTTGACCTCCTACTTTTAATATATATTGATCTTGCTGACGCGCTCCATCCAAATATAAAATAGATTTACGTCCCATTTCAAAGCCCTGCTCTACAATGGCGGACTGTGAAGAATTGACATATTTTAAGAGATAAGCTAAGAAACACCCATTGGCACTTCCTGTTGCTGCATCTTCCCAAATATTACCATCTTCCAAAACGAACATTCGCGTATGGTAACTATGTTGTTTTTCTACAGTTTCTCTAGTCACAAAAAATAGATTGGTTGTCAACCCCCTCGCGTTGGTAGTTTTGAATAACTTCTCTTCGGTCAAAAATTCTTCGACCCGCTCTGCATTCAATTTTAAACTTCCGATACTTTCTAAATCTTTTAGAAAAATAATTAGATAAGGCAATCCTGTACTGATATCTTGAACAGGCATTGAAACATCAAAATTTTCAATAGGAATGTCAAAGGCATTTGATATGGTTCGTGCATCAAACGTCACACCAAATTCAGGTTGCACTTGTTGCATTGTAAATCTACTTTCTTCCAGTTGGTTGGCATTGCTTAAAACCACTGGAATATCTCCCTTTTTGAGCCGTAGAACGATTTCATTTACCGATTTTGAACTTAAGTATTTTGCAAGAATATATGCCGTGCCTAAAGTTGGATGTCCTGCAAAGGGTACTTCATATTCTGTAGTAAAAATTCGCACACCAAAGCTTCCATCACTTTCAATACTTCGAATGAACGTGCTTTCAGCAAAATTAATTTCGCGGGTCATTTGTTGCATTTGCTCCATGGAAAGCTTTTGTTCCAAATCAAGAAAAACTGCCAATTGATTTCCAGCATATTTCTCTCTAGCAAAAACATCGACCATATAAAATTTGATTTGAGGCATATTAGGCAGTTGCTGCTAAATTTTCTTTTGGAAAACGAACTGTAAAAACTGTTCCTTTTTCAGGTTGAGAGGTGAAGTCAATACTTCCCTTATAGGTTTCCACAATATTTTTTACCATCCCTAGACCCAGACCCATTCCGCTTGATTTTGTTGTAAACTTAGGCTCAAAAATTTTGTCTTTGAATTCCTCTTCAATACCAATACCGTTATCTGCCACTGTAATTTTTACAAACTCATCTTCAGAGGTCACAGAAACTAAAATATGAGGTGAAACTACCTCGGGCACCGCTTGAATCGCATTTTTAACCAAATTTGTAACCACCCGAATTAATTGAGTTCGATCAAGTTTTGCAATAATTTCTTCATCCTGCGAGGTAAAATGGATATAATCTTCTGTGAAAATATCAAGTGCCAATTTCACAATCTTTACAACATCAAGCGTTTCATTTTGTTGTGCAGGCATTTTAGCGAAATTCGAAAATGCAGAAGCTATATTGCTCATGGTATCGATTTGCTGAATTAATGTCTTCGAATATTCAGCAACCTTCGTTTCAATATCTGGATCTTGGGGATCAAATTTACGCTCGAAACTCTGCACACTCAAACGCATTGGAGTTAACGGATTCTTGATCTCATGCGCTACTTGTTTCGCCATTTCACGCCATGCCTGCTCACGTTCGCTACGGGCCAATTTAACGGCACTGAGTTCTAATTCATCAATCATGGCATTGTACGAATCTACTAGCTTTCCAATTTCAGAACTTGGGTCTTCAATGAAAATCTTTTCATTACGCCTTGTCAAGTCTGTTTGATGCATCATATCTGATACTGTTTGCAAAGACCTAGTGATGTATTTAGAAATAAAATAAGCCAAGCCAATCGCCAAAAGTAGTAGCAATAAACAAACTGAACCCAGGCGCATCAAAAATTCCCGTAATTCGTCATCGTAAAATGAATTATCCTCGTAATACGGTAAGTTTAAGATGCCGATAGGCTTAAAACGTTGATCGTTAATAAATGTATATGAAGCTTGATATTGATCTCCAGCGGCAGAATTCCGTTCCACATAACGCTTTTCTGGGCTAGAGTCTAAATTGTTCAAGATTTCCACATCCAAACAATTGGACTGGGTTTCCATTTCAAACTTAGGGCGTGAGCTCTTGATCAATTGCCCATCAAGATCGTAGATGTTAAAAGGTGCTGATAGTACATCCGAAATCTGATAAATATCGTCTTTAAAGATGAGCCCTAAGTACTCCGTAGTTCTTGGGTAAGTCGTCTGTTTCAACGTAAAGTTAACGCTTTGTTTGACTTGTTCTTCTTTCTTTCCTAAGCGGACTTCGTGGTAGTCTTTGGTTTGTTCACGGTATTGATAAAAAGTAACCCCAGCAATGAGCACAGAAGAGATCATGACCAATAAGATCATGGTAACGAAAATACGGGTTCGAAGCGATAATTTTCTGAACAAGTTGTTGGTGTTTAAACTCAAAGGTAGCAAATATCACACCAATTTTAGTGTGTGGTTGGTAGTAGCAGTTTTTCATCTCAAAAAAAGAAACTGCGTACTGCTACTGCATACCGTTTACTTGTTTAGACTTCCGGATTCTTATCTCGAATACGCTTATACAAGCGAATGCCAAGCATAAGTAAAACTCCGAGTACCAAGATGCCGATGACTCCGAAAATCCAGTTGATAGCACTTTTTAAGATCACCAGAAAGATCACTGCGAATAGAATAATTGTTGCTCCTTCGTTCCAAATACGCATGTAGCTCGAAGTATACTTCACTTCGTTACGCTGCAATTCATTATAGATCATATGATTTCGAATATGATATATCCATAAAAACAAGACAAAACCAAGCTTTACATGCATCCAAGATTGTTGCAATAAACCCGGATTCAAAACCAATAAAACAATCGCAAAAAATGTACATAAAATTGCGGATGGCCAACTAATAATGTTCCATAGCCGCTTAGACATCAATTGCATTTGTTTCGTTAATATTTCCTTTTCAGGGGATGGTTTTTCAGAAGCTTCGATATGATAAATAAACAGCCTAGGCATATAAAATAAGCCCGCGAACCAAGTGACCACAAAAATGAGGTGTAGGGCTTTGATGTAGTTGTAGTATTCCAATTATAAGTCTATTTAATCACTACTATCACTTCGAGCGGAGTCGAGTGGCTTTGAAACACCGGTCTCGACTCCGCTCGACCTGACAGAGAATCACAAAAATACTAATTCCTTGGTCCTTAATCCTAATTCCTTATATCCGTATCGCACCAATACCTGCCTCCCATAATTTTTTATTGTACGCAGGTATCGCAGTATTCTTAAATGCTTTTGCCCGACTTTCTAAGGACTTCCATTCCATATCCAATTCAATCTTGCGATCTTTTGAACCTTGATTAACTCTTGGAATAGTGCTATTTGTAGCGTCAATTAAAAACAAATATTCTGCGGTGAATTTGTTGGGAAAATTCTCAACGTCATCGTATGCTTTAGATTTTCGTTGCACCATATCTTTATCCCAAGCATCAAGGTCTGCGATTAGTTTTTCACCCTCTGCTTTTAAAGATGCATCTTTCACATCTTTCAAAACTTCTTTTAATTGCTGTTGTGATTGATATAGGGTATTCAAGGTCGTATGCATTTCAGTTAAATTTCCTTCAAGCTCCGTCATAAAGCTGTGGTATTCTGCATATTGGTCAGGAGTAGTTGTATATGTTGGAATAGCTGAAATAGATCCCTCGGTGGTAACTTCATTTCCATTTGCTTTGAGCTTTAGCATATAGCTTCCGGGAGGTACGACATGACCTCCAAATCGAGATTCAATATACGCACCAGGAACACCTGGTAAAATAGCGGTTTTCATATCCCACACAAATCGGTTCAATCCTGCTTTTTTTGATAACCTGGGTGCTGGTCGCGGTCCACCTCCATTATGAGGCTTATAGTTGGAATCTTTTTCTGAGGAGAAGGAACGCACCGTTTTTCCTTTGGAATCAAGAATCTCTAAGCTTACAGTTGTTGAATCTAACCCTTTTGGAAGCTCGTAATAGATCACCATTCCATTTGCTGGGTTCACTCCTGATAAGGTATTCGTTCCTTTGAAATTATCGATATTACCGTTCATAGGGCTATACCACGAACCGTTCATCGCATCGTTGGGCTGATACAGTTTCATCTCAAATTCTCTCTCGTCATGAGAATGAGTTTTTGAGGTTTCCCCGTGATATTGAGACAATAAAGACAAATCATCCAAAATCCAAAAGGCTCTTCCTGAAGTGGCTACAATCAAATCGCCTTGATGGATTTTAATATCCGTAATCGGTGTTTTTGGCAAATTCAGCTGAAAGGGTCTCCAACTTTTTCCGCCATTCCAAGAAAGGTATAAGCCTTTTTCTGTCCCAGCATACAACAAGTTTTTACGTGTTGGGTCTTCGCGAACGACACGGGTATACGCACCATATGGAATTCCCGCATTGATGTTTGACCATGTTTTTCCGTAGTCCGTACTTTTGTAAATGGCTGGCGTATGGTCATTGAATTTATACTTCGTTGTTGCTACATACACCGTGGCTTTATCATGTGGGGAAACCTCAATGGCATTCACCAATGATTCACCCAAATTCTTCGGAGTAATGTTCTGCCAGCTTTCGCCATTATCTTTTGTAATATGTACATAGCCGTCATCACTGCCGGTATAGAAAACACCTGCTTCGTGGGGAGATTCCAAAACATAGGCCAATGTCCCATAGTTTTCGGCGCCTACTGCTTCATTTGTATAAGGTCCACCACCATTTCCTTGTTTCGCATCGATATCACGGGTCAAATCGGGGGACATTTCTTCCCAAGTCACGCCCATATCACGTGTGCGTAATAACAACTGTGCTCCATGGTAAAAGGTATTCGGTTCATGCTGCGATTTTAAGGTAGGTGCATTCCAGTTGTAGAGGTATTTCATATTTCTGGCCTCACGACCCAAATACTGAATGGGCGCCGCCATGACATTCGTAGAGGCTTTTGATTCCATGTCCAGCACTTCTATGGTGCCCAAATAACTGCCGCCCATCACATACCTGGGATTATCAGGATCAAAGGCCAAAAAAGCACTTTCCCCACCTGCAGAGGGACTAAAATCAGACATGGTAATGCCACCTCTTCCAACGGACATACTGGCAATCATCGCCGAGGAATAATCTTGTTGTCCCGCATAAATGTTATAAGGAAATAAATTATCGGTGTTGATACGATAGAACTGCCCCGTTGGCATATTCACTTGCGACGAAAAGGTTTTTCCGAAGTCAAAAGTTACCGCAGCACCTCCGTCATTTGCAATAACAAAATTTAGGGAGTTCTTCGGATTTATCCAGAGGTCATGGTAATCACCATGGGTACCGTTAATGCGTTCCCAGTTTTTTCCGCCATCTAAGCTACGAAGGGCTGGGGCACTTAAGACATACACAATATCTTCATCTTGAGGGTCAGTAAACACCTCAATATAATACCAAGCCCGTTGTACCAAACGGTTATCGCCACTGACCATACTCCATGTTTTTCCAGCATTGTTGGAAACGAAGAGTCCGCCTTTGTCTTGATTGCTATCGCTTTCAATCAAAGCATAGACCTTATTCGAATTTGCAGGACTCACAGAAATCGCCATCTTTCCTTTTTCTTCAGGAAGGCCTTCGGTAAGTTCCGTCCACGTTTCACCGGCATCTGTGGATTTGTACAATCCGCTACCTTCGCCACCACTGATGACTTTGTTCGGTTTGCGTTGGTGTTCCCACATCGCGGCATACATGATTTCTGGGTAATTGGCATCCATAGAAAGTTCTGCCGCACCCGTTAATTCATTGACAAAAAGCGTATTCTTCCAAGTCTTTCCGCCATCCGTAGATTTATACACCCCACGCTCTTTATTCGGGCCATACAATTGCCCTTGCGCCGCTACATACACAATATCTGGATTCGTTGGATGAATGATAACCCGTGAAATGTGTTGCGTTTCTTTGAGGCCCATATGCTTCCAAGTTGCACCGGCGTCAGTAGATTTGTAGACGCCGTCTCCATAAGAAGTCATCACCCCTCGTGGTGCGTGTTCACCCATTCCCACATAAACGATATTGGTATTGTAAGTCGAAACCGCAACTGCTCCTACAGAGCCCATTTCGAAGTAACCATCTGAGATATTGTTCCAACGCTGGCCGGCGTCTTCTGTTTTCCATAGTCCGCCACCTGTAGTACCCATGTAATAGGTCATGGGGTCGCCCACGACTCCGCTAGCGGAGACTGAACGCCCACCTCTGAAGGGGCCGATGTTACGGAATTTCAAAGGTTTGAAATAGTCTTCTGCTGTTTGGGCGAAGCTTAGGGTTGTGGTTAGGAGGGTTAATAGTACTAATGGGAGATTGATGTTGTTTTTCATTTTGGGTTTTTAGGTGTTGTTCGTGTTTTGGTATTCCTAGGGTCTCGACTCCGCTCGACATGACAGTGGTGGCAGGTTTTCACAACTAATCTGTCACTTCGAGCGGAGTCGAGAAGCTTAGGTACACATATTCTTAACTTTTATCTAAATCTTTATTCTTAGCATGACTCTCATTTCTACATTCCGCCAACAAAGGCAACATGTCATATTCATCATTCGCCAAAGCCCATTTCTTAACGCGACTCCATCTTTTAATTTTCTTTTCAAAATATTCGGCTTGGGCGAATTGCATGAATTCTTGGTGCCAAATTAGTTTTACTGGTCTTCTTTTAGAGGTATATGAATTGTCCTTACTTCCAAAATTATGTTCTTTTAGTCTACGGTCTAGGTTATTGGTCAGCCCTGTATAAATTGATTCGTCAGCGCATTCGATCATGTAGACGTAGTAGAATTTCATTTGTTTAATTATTGTATTTCTGTCATGTCGAGCGGAGTCGAGACTTTTTGTGTTCCTAGGCTTCTCGACTC
>CALHCJ010000148.1 GCA_937936275.1 uncultured Flavobacteriaceae bacterium | reverse complement strand
GTTTAATTCTAAGGATTGATTACTCCGTCGCCGAAAATTTCAATAGCTGAAATTTTAGGCTTATCTACACTTGATGTAAACACAATATTTAGCTCACCATCAGTAACTTCAATATCATACATTCTAGTGATAGCTGTTGCTGAACCTCCCGCTACTTCAAAAACATCTAAATTATTTAAGATAGAACCATTTTCGATGTCTACGTCAAAGATACGGCTACCCGCACCACCTAGTGTTTCATTTCCATCAGTTTTCATTTCACCCCAATAAATTTCTGCGAAATGAAGCTTTACGGTGTATGTTCCATTGGAAATAGGAATATCATAAGAAACTGGACCTTGATTCGCATCATTTGTGGTGATAGTTTCAGTTAAATAAATAGCATCGAGATCAGTGTCTGCAATTTCTGTAATGCTAACATCAGCTTCATAAGCTGCTCGGGCACCTCCAAAGAATTGATCTGCTAAGAAAGTTACATCATCTATAGTAACTTCAGGTCCACCACAATTAATTTTTAGTAATGAATCACCTTGTAAATCTGTAGATTCTACTGCATCTTCTGGACAGCCATTCGTAGCGGCAACGCCAGCCTCAGTAGGACAAGCATCATCTGCGTCGGCAATACCATCACCGTCTGCATCAGGGCAACCACCCAAAGCGGCAACACCAGCTTCATTTGGACAAGTATCGTCTTTATCAGCAACTCCATCACCATCTGCATCTGGGCAACCACCTAATGCAGCAACACCGGCTTCGTTAGGACAAGCATCATCTGCATCGGCAACTCCATCACCATCGGTATCAACAACTTCAGGAGTAGGATCAGAATCATCACTACCGCATGAAATAGGAACTAAAGCGAGAGAAAAAACCATTAATAAAAGTGAAATTCTCCAGATATTTTTTCTTTTCATAATAAAAAATTAAGGGTTTGGACTATTTTTTAATCTAAATTATTTTTTGCAAAACTATCTAACTAGCTAGTAATTAGCAACATTATTATAAATTAATAAGACGAGAAAGCTTTATTTGCTTCTTTTTTTTGCAATATTCGCTGTCTAAACTATATAACTTAGTTATTTCGAAATTAGTACTTTCATAGTAGTATAAATCAATTCACAACAAAATCATCTCTTAATAAGGTAACAACGCTGTGCACAAAAACCCTAAAATTTAATTCGATTTTTAGATGAAACGCATGATTTCAAAGTTTCTAGAATTTTCTTCATCAAATGAGAAATCAACCTTAATATTAGATCGAGAAATTCAATTAGATCAGTATTGCAATATTGATCTAGGAATAGGAAACAGATTAATTCAATCTTTTGATCTCACCAAACCAGAAAGTTGCCAACGATATATTGATAAAGTTTTAGCCGAAAATAAGGCAACAGTTGCTTACGGAGGATATCTTGAAAAACGAAACCTGTATGCAGACAAGGCGAGTTTCTCAAAGTTAGGATCAGATCGAAATATTCATCTCGGAATTGATTTTTGGGCTAGGTCTGAAACACCCGTTGTAACTCCAGTAACAGGAAAAGTACATAGTTTCAAAAATAACAAAGTTGCAGGCGATTATGGCCCTACCATAATTTTAAAGCATGAATTAGATGAATTAACGTTTCATACACTCTATGGTCACCTTTCTCTCGATTCGATTTTAGATATTGAGATAGGCCAAGAATTCGAAAAAGGTACTGTTTTGGGAAGGCTGGGCACAACAGAAATCAACGTCAATTACGCGCCACATCTCCATTTTCAAATTGTTATTGATATTGAAGGTTTTGAGGGAGATTATCCAGGAGTGTGTTCTGAAGATACGCTACAATTTTATTCAAAAAACTGTCCTGACCCGAACCTTTTGCTAAAAATGCCTTTATAAAAAGACCTTTATTTACAAGACCTCCTTTAGCACATTCCAAACATTTTCTCTTACAATTTTTTGCCCTTCAGCCGTTGGATGTATACCATCAGGTAAATTTAGATGTGGTATTCCTGCTACTCCATCTAGCAAAAATGGAATTAATTGAAGATCATTCTTTGCTGCTAAATCAGGAAAGATAGTTCTAAATTCTTTCGTGTATTCTTGACCCATGTTTGGAGGAATCTGCATACCTGCCAGAATAATTTCTGTGTCTGTGTTTTTTTCTCTGACCTCATCAATTATTTTTTGAAGATTATTTCGAGTTTCTTCTAAGGGTATTCCTCGTAATCCATCGTTTGCACCTAACTCTAACACAAAGACATCTACTTTTTGATTCAAAACCCAATTCAGTCTGTTTTTTCCTCCGGAGGTTGTTTCGCCACTCAATCCAGCATTTATTACTGTATAGTTCAGTTTTAAAGAGTCCAATCTATTCTGAATTAATGAAGGAAATGATTCTTTGGTATCTAATCCATAGCCAGCGGTTAGGCTATTTCCGAAAAACAAAATAGTTTTTGAATCTGATTTTTTGACTTCCTCAGATTCGACTTTTATAGCCTTACTATATTTAGAACTTTTATTTTCTTGTTTTTTTGCTTTGTCGTCACCACATGAAAAGGCCACGATAAAGACTAAAAAATAACTAAACTTTAAGAGAATGCGCATTGCTGTACGATGTGTTTATCAGAATCATTTTCTTATTTTGCAAATTGCTATCGAAAACAGAAGATGATGACAAAGATATTAAACGTTAGTCACCTAGGGAAGACCTACACCAGCGGTTCTAAACAATTAAAAGTTCTTGATGACATTTCGTTTGCTGTTGAAGAGGGAGCAACTTTTTCTATCGTAGGACCTTCAGGTAGCGGTAAGACCACACTACTAGGGCTCTGCGCAGGCTTAGACAATTCGGATGAAGGAAGTGTAGAACTTTGTGGTGTACAACTTAATGCATTAAACGAAGATGAACGCGCATTACTGCGGAATAGAAATATAGGTTTTATATTCCAAAATTTTCAATTACTTCCCACTTTAACGGCTTTAGAAAATGTAAGTGTTCCTTTGGAATTACAAGGATCAAAACGAGCCGCTGTAGTTGCCAAAGAATTGCTTCAAAAAGTAGGACTCGCAGAACGCATTCATCACTATCCTTCACAACTGTCTGGTGGTGAACAGCAACGTGTGGCATTGGCGCGCGCTTTTTCGAACAAACCAGCTTTACTTTTTGCAGATGAGCCTACGGGTAACTTGGATGAAGAAACTGGCGAAAAAGTGATTCAATTACTTTTCGAATTAAACCAAGATGCTGGTACTACTTTAGTTATTGTTACCCATGATTTAGACTTGGCAAAACGAACTCAACATATTTTACGATTAAAGGGAGGTAAAATTTTAATGAATGAAACTCTAACAGCGTAGTGATCGATCACCGAATAGGTTCAAAGGTAGGTTTTCAATGGTTATTAAAAATGGCCTGGCGTGATGGTAAGTCAAGTGGAAAACGCTTGCTACTTTTTATGGCATCCATAATCTTGGGTATTGCAGCGGTGGTTTCCATTCAATCTTTTAGTAAGAACTTAGAACAAAACATTGCACTTCAATCGAAAGCATTGATGGGTGCAGATTTTTTGATCGATAGCAATCAATTACCATCAGAGAAAGTTCAAAAAATTATCGATTCTTTAGGTTCGAACGGGCGAGAGGTAAGCTTTGCTTCTATGGCGGCTTTTTCAAAAAATGATGCTACCAAACTTGTACAAGTACGAGGAATAGATGGAGAATTTCCTTTGTATGGCAAATTCGAAACAGTTCCTGTTTCAGCAGCAAAAGAATATAAACTCCGAAATGGTGCTTTAGTTGATGGTACTTTAATGTTGCAATATAATTTGAAACCCGGAGATAGTGTAAAAGTTGGCGCTCTAAGGTTTCCTATCGTTGGGGCTATCAATTCAGCACCTGGCAGCAATGCTATCTCTACGACGGTAGCACCACCAGTTGTTTTACCTTTTAAGTTTATCGAAGGTACCGGCCTTCTTCAAACTGGTAGTAGATTGAAGTATAATTATTACTTTAAAAGAGATGCCAATTTTGATGTCGAAGCTTTAGATGATGCTATCGATCCTATTTTGGATGCAGAAAACGCAGATTTTGATTCCCACGAATCTGTCAGTCAACGATTGGGAAGGCGGTATCAGAATTTTGCTAAATTTTTAAATTTGGTAGCTTTTATTGCTTTACTCTTAGGTTGCGTTGGTATCGCAAGTTCTGTACATATTTACATCAAAGAAAAATTAAGGGGAATTGCGGTTTTAAAATGTATTGGTGCAACTAGAAGACAAACCTTTTTAATTTATTTGATACAAATAGCTGGTATGGGGCTGTTAGGTGGAGCATTAGGAACCATCGCTGGAGTTGTATTACAGCAAACATTTCCATTATTACTACAAGAATTTTTACCCTTCTCTATCGAAATTAGTTTGAGTTATCAGCCTATTCTTATGGGGCTTTTATTAGGTGTTTTTATGTCCGTATTATTTGCCTTGTTGCCACTTTTAGAAACCTGGTACGTTTCTCCGCTTCAAGTGTTACGTGTACAAGAAGGTAGTTCTGTAAAGTCGAAAAAAGCGGGTTTGATAGTCCTATTGAGTATTATGCTTTTTATTTTTTGCTTTGCATTTTGGTTGCTTCGAAATTGGATGTACGCTTTAGTTTTTGTTTTAGGTATTTTGGTTACATTCTCCGTTCTAGCTGGGGTTGCACTATTATTCATGAAAGTCATAAAGAAATTTTTTCCAAGCAAATGGAGTTTTGCAGCTCGACAAAGTTTACTCAATTTGTACCGCCCGAATAATCAAACTATGGTTTTGTTATTGGCGATAGGTGTAGGCTCTTTCTTGATTAGTACCTTGTATTTTTCAAAGGATATTTTGTTGGCAAAAGCAACTTTAGACAATAATGTAAAAAGTCCAAATATTATTTTGCTTGATATTCAAACTGACCAAAAAGAAGAAATCGCAAAGACGATTTCACCTAAAGGACTTCCTATTATCGACAATATTCCTATTGTAACTATGCGCATGCACAGTATTAAAGGAAGACCTGTAAATGATATTCGGTTGGATACCGCATCAAACATAAGTCAATGGATATTGAACCATGAGTTTCGGGTTACGTATCGCGACTCAATGATTGCCTCAGAAACCCTTGCGTCGGGTACATGGGAAAATGACTTCTCTAAAACCGCACCAATACCGATTTCTTTATCCGATAATGTTGCTCGAGATGCGGGTGTTATTGTTGGAGATACTTTGGTGTTTAATGTTCAAGGTGTTCTGATGCCTACAACTGTAGGAAGCATAAGGGCGGTAGATTGGGGACGCATGCAGCTAAATTTTTCTGTGGTCTTTCCAGAGGGCGTTTTAGAAAATGCTCCTCAGTTTCATGTCATCACAACCAATGCATCTGACGAGAAAAAATCTGCACAATTACAACAGGAGTTAGTGCGCAAATTTCCAAATGTCTCCGTAATTGATTTAAGACAAGTACTTACGCTCATTCAAGGAATACTCGATAAAATCTCATGGGTAATTAATTTCATGGCTTTTTTTAGCATTCTAACAGGTATTATTGTTTTGATTGGCTCTGTTAGAACAAGTAAGTACCAGCGAATAAAAGAAAGTGTATTATTACGAACACTAGGCGCAAAAAGCAATCAAATTCTTAAAATTACTGCGTTTGAGTATCTATATCTAGGTATTTTAGGTAGTGGTATCGGTATTCTTTTGTCTTTGATTGCAAGTCAATTACTTGCCTACTTCGTTTTCGATACCGCATTTATTCCTTCCTGGGTTCCATTTGCAATACTCCTCCCTGGTATAACCATATTGGTTTTAGGAATCGGATTAGGAAACAGCAGAAGTATTTTGAAAAGCCCCCCGTTACAAGTTCTTCGAAAAGAATCTTAAGGTTGATAACACTGTTTTAGCGTTAATTTACGAGGTCAACTGTAACAAATCGTGTATTTTAGCAACAAACGCTGAATACAAGCTTTAATAGAAACTATAACTCAAGAAAATGAAAAGATTAGTCCTAGTAGCCCTCGCTACTTTTGCATTCCATACTATGGAAGCGCAGTCAACTCCTATTGCTGATGGGGAGCCATTACCAGGAATCGTATTAGAGAATATGAAACCTGAAATAAGTCCGAAAGACGATTTTTACAACTTTGTGAATGGCACATGGATGGAAGAAACTGAAATACCTGCCGACCGATCAAGTTGGGGTGGCTTTTCAGTACTACGTAAATCTACAGATAACGACGTACTTGAAATATTAGCCAAGGCAAAAGCCAGTGGTACATATGGTCCTGAGACTGACCAAGCAAAAGCACTTGCGATATTTGATACAAAGCTAGATTCTGTAGCAAGAAATAAGGCTGGCTTAGCGCCTCTGCAAGCTGCTCTAGACGATATTTCGAATATTAAAAATCTAAGTGATTTACAAAATGTGATTGCGAAAAACCCATCGGTATCTACTCCCTTTCTTGGACTAGGGGTGTTCGCTGATCTAAACAATAGTTCTATGAATGCGGTGTATTTGGGTCCGAATGGTTTAGGACTCCCAGATCGTGATTTCTATTTAGAGCAAGATGAAAAATCCAAAGAAATTCGCAAGGAATATAAAAAACATACGGCGCGTATGCTACAAATGTTAGGCGATACTGAAGCGGAAGCTACCGCAGCCGCAGAGAAGATATTAGCTATGGAAACTGCTTTAGCAGAACCAAGGTTGGATAAAGTAGCACGTCGTGATGTACGTAATATGAACAACCCAAGAAGTATTGATCAGGCCAATGCTATGTTGTCGAGCCTTGATCTTACTAAAATGGTAACTGATTTGGGTATAAAAAAGAAATTTGATACGCTGATGGTTACCCAATTGAAATATACAACAGCATTAGATTCATTTTTGCTCAAAACTCCGATCGAAGATCTTAAAACACTTATTCGATGGGATACCTTTAACAGTGCTGCAGGTCGCTTGACTATGGAAACTGAAAAAGCAGATTGGGAGTTTTACAGCAAATACCTAAGAGGATCAGAAAAGCAAAGACCTGCAGACGAGCGTGCATTAGGAACTGTAAACGGAACTGTAGGCGAGGCTCTTGGACAATTATATGTTGACGCGAAATTTCCACCAGAAGCAAAAGCTAAAGCGGAGAAAATGATTGCAAATGTTATTGAAGCTTTTAAAGCCCGAATTCAAAATTTAGATTGGATGGGTGATTCTACAAAAACAAAGGCTATTGAAAAGTTAGATAAGTTTACCGTGAAGATTGCGTACCCTGATGAGTGGGAAGACTATTCTAAAATGCAAGTAGCTGCCAATAAATCATATTTCGAAAATATGGTCGCTGCAAGCAAATGGAATCAAATGAAGAGCTACTCGAAAATTGGAGAACCTGTTGATAAGAAAGAATGGGGAATGTCTCCCCAAACTGTGAATGCATATTTCAATCCATTGAATAATGAGATTGTTTTTCCAGCTGCAATTTTACAGCCACCATTTTATAATTATCAAGCAGATGAGGCAGTAAATTATGGAGGAATAGGTGCAGTAATAGGTCATGAAATTTCTCACGCATTCGATGATAGTGGTTCTCGTTTTGACGCAGACGGAAATGTAAAGAACTGGTGGACTGAAGAAGATTTAGCCGCTTTTACTGAAAGAGGCGACGCTTTGGCAGCTCAATATGATGCTGTTCAAGTATTAGATAGTGTCAATGTCAACGGTAAGTTTACTTTGGGTGAGAATATTGGAGATCTTGGAGGCCTTTTAGGAGCTTATGACGGACTGCAACGTTTCTATAAGGAAAATGGTCGTCCAGAAGATATTGATGGATTTACGGCCGAACAGCGCTTTTTTATGTCTTGGGCAACAGTTTGGAGAACGAAGAGCAGAGATGAAGCTTTACGCACACAGATTAAAACAGATCCCCATTCACCAGGCAGAGTAAGGGCTACACAACCATTATTAAACATTCAGGCATTTTATGATGCTTTTGATATTAAAGAGGGTGATGCAATGTACTTAGCACCTGAAGATCGCGTGTATATTTGGTAATCGTACTAGAGTAAATTAACGAAAAGCCAACTACTTAAGAAGTTGGCTTTTTTATTTTCAGGCTTCTTATCAAGCTATAAAATATCTTTAGGAAGTATTTTACGAGTCCATGTTTTAGCCCTTTTGATTGTGCTAACTTCACCATCGGGATTATATTCTAGGGTTGTTTCCCAAGCATTTTCTGGTTTGAACTCTTTTTCCATTCCTTTTAAAACTGACCTTGAAACTTCTTCAGAGTTGATGATAACAATACATTCCGTATTAAGATTTGCGCTTCTTGGATCTAAGTTGAATGTTCCAATCACTGCAGTCTCACCATCAATCACCATGCTTTTAGCGTGAAGCCCAAAAATAGGTTGGTAGTCAAGTGAAGCATGTAACTCTCCTGTCATGATACGTTTACGTTCTGCCGCATCAGGTCTAAATTCAAAGATACGAACCCCAGTTTCAAGTAGTACCTTACGATCTTTTTGATACCCGCTAAACGCTTCCAAATTATCTGTTGATGCCAAGCTGTTGGTTAAAATTCGAATCTTAACACCTCTTTCGGTAGCTTCTTGAAATAAGGTACGACTTAATTCTGAAGTTATTAGATATGGACTCTGAATATCGATGGTACTTTTAGCATTTTTAACCAAACGGATTAATTGACTCGTAGAAATTCCACCTCCACCTAGACCGCTATTTCCATCATTTTTGCCTGGTTCATCAGAAATAAATCGAACGTCGTCTACCCATACTAAGGCGCCCGATTTTTGTAAATAGGGAAATGATTTTGGTAAGTTCTTAATTTTATCTCTGACTTGAGGCCAAAAATTATCAGGGTCGCAGGCATACTCATGTAACTTGTCAAATCGATTTTCTGCTGTTATGTTATTAGGAACTTCTTCAATTAATTCAGTAACAGGAACGCTCAAATCACTATTCCAAAACTTGGTAAAAGAACGATTTACTTTTTGCGTTTCTTTTCCTAAAAGTAGCACATCCCTGTCTCTAAAATTGTATTCGTGGTCATAGTCAAAATATTCATCAGCAATATTTCGTCCTCCAGTGATGACAACGGTACTGTCTACAATAAATGTTTTGTTGTGCATCCGTTGATTTGCAGAACGAAAATCGGTGGCAAACTTTCCTAATTTGCTAAAAATGTTCTTTCCTAAATTGACTCCTGGATTATAGATTTTGATATCAATATTTTCGTGGGATCCTAAAGTCAGTATATCTTGTACGTCTGCATCTACCATAATATCATCTACCAATAATCGAATTTTTACCCCACGATCTGCTGCCCGTACTAGATAATCACAGGCAATTAGTCCTACATTATCCATGGAAAAAATAAAATATTGAATATCAATAGTTTTTTCAGCATATTCTGTAAGCCATGCTCTTGTCACCATTGCGCCACCACCATCTTCGAGAACATATACTCCCGTTTTTGTCTCCATGAGGTCAGCCACACTTGAAAGTTCGCGCGATAGGCTTATGGAGTCATTTCTGTGAACACTTGAGCAAAAGGTGGTTGTAAGTTCACCTGCTAACGGATTTTTGTTTTCTTTACATGAAATACAACATACAACTAGAAAAAAATAGGTGTAATGGTAAAAGAATTTTATCGAGGTCTTCACGTCAGCTCAAAATTTACTGAACAAACTCAATTCTAGAAGTAGATCTACGTTTGTTGTTACCGACACTGGTAACTTGAACATAATGGTCTTTATTTACTTCGATAATTTGACAGGTAAGAACACCTTTTGGCACATTTTCACTGTTAGGATTTGTTAAATCAGCAACAGGGGTGAGGGTATAGGTGCAATCGTCAAGCCAATCAATCGTAAGTTTTAATTTGTAACCTAAAGATTCATTTTCTTCAATTTGATATTTTTTAGTACGTTCAATTTTCGTAAATCCGTTTTGTGCGGTTTCAATTTGAAAAGAACCTGTTTTTACGCTAGTACAATTACCGCAGCGTAAATTAAAATCACTTAGATATTCTTTAGTGATGGGCTGTCCGCCTAGTTCTCGTGTAGCTTTAAGATACTTTTTAGCATTCACACAATCTTGACGATTCAAATAGACAATAGATAATTTATAGGTAGTGCTGATGTATTCTGGATCAATTGCATAAGAGGCTAGGAATTTTTCCTTAGCTAAATCTAATTTCGTTGTTGCTTTCTTCGGATTGCTTCTTACATTTTCGTAGTATTCCCCCAAGTATGTTGTTCCGTAATCTGTAAGTATCGGAGCGCTATTAGGCTCTATTTTGAGTCCTTTATTATATTGAACTCTTGCTTCTTGATATTGACTTAATGCTGTGTAAATAGCTCCATAGCCCCAGTAAATACCAGAATTCTTTGGATTCAGTAAATAGGCTTGATTAAAACGGTACATGGCTGTTTTTAAATCTCCTCGGTATAAATAGTCAAAACCTAGACGAATCATGTGATGTGCACCTTCAGTTTTACTTTTTCCTGCATCAACTAGTGATGACACAAAGCGCTCATCAGCGGCTATCTCCTCTGCGTTTTTTTTCTGATTCCCATATTCGGGAAGCATTTTTTTATCCTTTTGAGCCTCCAATTGCCATGTCTTGAAGGAGGGTTGCTGTGCAAAACAAATGAAGGAGCATACAAGTAGTAGAAAGGTAAATAGGTAACGCATAGTTTGGTATTAACCAAAATATAACGGATTCGACCGTTTTTTGTTGCTAATCACCCTATAAATAGGTGTTAAATAGAGAAACCCAAGCTGTAGCTAATTAATAAGTTATGTTTTAGAGGAGTCCTCTGCTTTTGAATGATCATACGGATTCTGACGATAGTATTCGCGCATATTAAACTTTCGATCTTCAAATTTTTCAGACAAAATCTTAAAATGTTGAATACGATCGATACGAAAAGCGCGATAATCTTTCCGTAGATGACACCAAGCCATTAAAATCCATTTGTTTTCGGTTGATAGAATAGCACATGGCTCAATTTTACGAAATGAAATGTTTGAATCATTCGCTTTGCGGTAATTGATTTCAGTATAATTAAAATTGGTAATTGCTAGCTGTAACTCAGATAGTGCGTTACTGCTAATACTTTCTGATCGGGTATCAAAAACATGAAGTTGCTGATGAAGTACTTCGCTCTTTTCTAAAATAGATGATCGAAATACAGATTTAATTTTAGTTAAGGCTTCTTCAAAGTCAGTTACAAACGAAGAGTCGTTACTCCTCCCCACCAAATGCTGTGCAGTTATTAAGGCATTAGCCTCTTTTTCTGTGAATTGCACAGGTGCCACGGTATAACCATCCATTAGGGTATATCCACGACCTTCTAACGTAATTACAGGAACGCCAGCAGTTATGAGTTTTTGAATATCTCTATAGACCGTACGAATACTGATATCAAATTTAGCTGAAAGCTCTGTGGCTGTTAAAATTCTTCTGGACTTTAACAGGGTTAAGATCGATATTAGGCGTGCTAATTGTGTCATGATAAACAAAGATAGCGAACCTTGCAAATGACTCGCTATCTGATTATTAGATGAATTACGACCAAGAATGAAGCGCAATCTTATTTCCTTCGGTATCTAGAACTTGGGCCATATAACCATTTTCACCAATATCTGTTTTTGGCATTAATACAGTACCTCCCGCAGCTTCTACTCTTGACAAAGGTTCTGCCAGGTCAACTCCACCATTTAAATAGACGGTAGTGCCCTGTCTTGAAGGTTCTACACCTTCCATTTTGATAATAGCGCCACCGACCTTATTGTTGTCCTCATCGTAAGCGAACATCCCATACTTAGCATGATTCATATGATGATCCGTGATTTCCGTAGCTAACATGGTTGCATAAAAAGATTTTGCTCTTTCGAAATTTTTAACTGGAATTTCAAACCAGCTGATTGCATTTGACATTATGATTTATTTTAAAGGTTAAACTTGGTGCAAAACTATTCTAGTGTTGGTCAAATCTTGTCAGGGGTTGTTTTTTTATTCAGTTTACTTCTAGAGATACCGTTAAAACGCACCTTTTCTCGGTAATGTGTTTTTCGGATATAATCCGTTCATCGGTGCGATTTTACACTTTATCCGAGTTGTTACATTTAAACGAGTATTTGTTTTCGTTGAACGAACCGAACCCCCGTAAAATAAGGCTTGAGGCGTTATATATATGTAAAACGTCAAGTCATGAAAACTATCGCAACTTTAATTTTTGTTCTTTTTATCGGAGTAGCTGCTCAAGCTCAAAACACAACTAAAGAAGTAAAGGTTGAGACTGTTGAAATGAGTATTGTAACTGTTACTATAAAAGAAGAAGTAAAGTTAGAAACTAAAACAGAGGTTGCTCGTTTATACAAGTATAAAAATTCGAACATCAAAAAAGCTTTGTCTTTTACAACAAAAAGAAACAAAGCTAAAATGGCATAATTAAGAGTCTTAGGTAATTAAGGATTATCCACGTCATAATACAGTTCTGTATATCCTACTTTTCCGTTTGCTGTAATTCCCTCACAGATGAGTAGCATTTTTCCCGTAAGATCTCCATTGAAAAAAGTTACTTGGGCTTGACCATTCAGATTGGTGATCACATTTGGTTTCCAATACAGCAGTGTGCGTCTATCAGGAATATTCCAATCTATATTGGAAGGGTCATGATATTCGGGTGCATAGTATTCGCGTATTGGAGCATACTGCGGAGCTTTATCATTAATTAGGTTGTTTTTTTTGATTCTACCCAAAGCACCAAATAAACCATTTCCTGAATAGGTATAAATAGCCAGTATGGCAGGAAAAGATGGAGGTGGACAAATTGGTGCACAAGGAAAAACATCATTATAATATTTATTGGCTGTCTGTGTATTTCTAATAATTTCGACACTCTTTACTGCACTTACCTTAATATCTCCAATGAGTCTGTAGTCTTCAAAATTTACGGGTATACCGTCGATAACCACATAGGTAAATTCTGCACCGTAAACATAGGCGAGTTCATATCCTAGAGCACTGCCAAAACGTTCAACGCGTATTTTCGATGGATAATTGAAAAGCAACCATTTATAGAGATTCTCGGTCCATTTCTTTTGTTTGCTTACTAGCTCTTTGTTTTCAATAACAATATCTGGCATTCCGTGTAATTCTACCATTTCAGCACGCTCTGGTGTTATTTTATAATCACTAACCACCACTTCGTTAAGAGCTATGGTGTTGGAGAATTGATATGGATCTAGTTTAATATCTTCTTCTATTTTTTGAATTACTTTCTTTTCAACAATATCATCTACAGGTACAATGATCTTTTCTATGTCATAAGCTATTTCAGGAACTTCATAGGCTTTGATGTTTATCTTTAGATTTCCACTTTTGTTGCTTGCTTCCGTAGGTTGTATCATAAATTTTCTGCCTAGCCCATAACTGTCGCTCAACATAACTCTAAAACTGCCGGTACTATCGGTTTCTGTCACATAAGCCTCATTAGTTTTCCCTATTAAAAGCATATTTAAGTCATACATGCTATTTCTTGGTTCTCTTTTTTTTCTTAATCTCTCAACATTAATAACAGTACCTTTAATTTCTAAACCTTTTTCAGCGCGAAAAAGTCTCGGTTTTTTCTTCTCTTTGTATTTATAATTAGTCCATCCTTGGGTCAGCATCAAATTATCTAATTCGTTCAAGTTTTCTTTGTTTTTAAAATAATATGATGGCTTTTCAATAGTTCCTTTTACATCGGATTGTAATAAGAAGTATGATAAAATAGTACTCTGGTTTATATTTGTACCGTGAAAATAACTAGAGTCAACAGCCATAATAGATACTGAGGCTTGTGTGGCTTGTTCCTGTAGTTTTGTTGATAGAAAAACTTGAACACTATCGCGAGCAGCGTAACGATCCTTATCTGTTTCTAATATGATGTCAAGGTTTTCCTTATTTGGTTTATTGAAAAAATGACGCTCAGCTATGGGGTTATAATTTTTATCGAAAACGGTCATGCCGATAACACCGTGAGGCAGAATTTCTGGTTGAATGGTATGAGAAAACATCCCATTGCTGAATCTCGCTTTGAGAAAGAAAAGATTTTTGCCTCTGTGAAATAACTTTACAAAGAGACTATCTGTATTCTTTTCTTTATTCCATATTCTTAACTCTCTATTGGGTCCTTTGTTGATTAAGCTTAAAACCTGACCTTTTTGTTTAGCTTTTGGTAATTCGTACTTAAAAGTATTTCCGTTTTTGGTAGTTAAAACGCCGTAATATGATTGTTCTGTTTTTGGTGTCAGGACTACTTTGCCCATACCTAATACATTACTGTTGAAGTCGGCAATTTTAGTAGAATTGCTATTTTCAATCCATCCCTTAATTTTGACGCCCTTTCCTTTATAATTTAAATATTTGAACCCAACGACACTTTGTAGGCCCGTTACCAAAGAACCGCCCTCGGGAAAAAATTGTAAGGATCCATATTCATCATCAAGAACTATCGATTTCGTAAATACCTCATTTTTGGTTTGTAGTCGATACGTAATTACGGAAACATCTAGTGGAATCTCATGCGCTACAAGGGTATTGGTTTTCTTTTTTTTTCGCTTTATCAGTAAAGAGTCTTTGTTGTCTTTCCAGTAGATATGTAATTTAGCGTCACCATTGTCAAGACTATCTAATTCTTGAACTGCGATGGTAGAAGATAAAGAAAGCGTATTAGCAGTTAGGTCTTTTTTAAAGACGATATCTCGAATAGGGTTAAGCTTTGTGTCAGAACTTTGAAGCCTATAGATATTAATGGGTATGGCGTTAATAAAATCTGAGCCAAAATTCTTGTTCCATTCTGTGTATGCTCTTATGATATACTTTCCTTCTCGGTAACTTGAGTGCAATTGAAAAAATCCATTTGAAATACCACCGCTTATCTTTAGCAGATTTTTATCTACTATTCGGTTGTCTAAAGGGTCAATCAATTCAACGTGAAGTACGCCACTTTTCGTTGTAGGTATGTGGTAAAGCACATCTGTTACTATAGCTTTAAACCAAATGGTTTCAGAGGTGTTAAAGGCGGTTCCAGAAAGTTGTAAGTATATTTTTTCAGCATCCGTCGCGTTAGCAAGTACTTCTATATTATGCTCTAAAGAATTTTGCGAATGACTTCTGTGTATAAACAGAAACAACGTAAAGGTGATAACAACATGAATCCATTTCTTCGGCATGACTCCAAGAGGTTTTACTTAAAAATAAGAACAAAGCGAATAAAATAAAACTTAGGTCTGCTTTTCTTTCAACTGCTGAGATGCTGCACAAAGAGATTCTAAGCTTTTGTTTCTAGTTATCAATTGTATTTGTTCGTAGAAGGGTTGAAGTCATTCCATGCTACTTTTGGCTATAAATCTAATTCGTAGATAAATTTTACTTTTTCTAAAAATTCTTTTACAATTCATGCGGTGATAATTTTACATCCAAATGTGGCTTCGTTTTGACATTGCTTTTAAAGCCAAATATTAAGATTTCGTAATCAAAACTGCTTAAAACTCTCGTTCAAATACAACTTCAGTCGTTGAGTTCACCATTGCCTTTAAATCGCTCGTCGACCTTTTATTGCATTTCATCTACACTTTTGTAAAGTACCGAAAAATAGGGCTTTTCAGCGACTTGAAACGGTCTTGGCTCTATTTCGAGGTTATATTTATGTAACCCAAATTTGTATTATGAAAGCTATTTTTACCGTTCTTTTTGTCCTTTTTTACGGATTTGCTGCTTTAGCAAATACGAACAACCAACCTAATTTAGAAAACCCTAAAATCGAAAATCATGGTGAAGTTAAATTTTCTCAAATGGGCTCTGATCTGGATAGTGGCATTATTGTTGTTACCAGTTATAATGAGATTGAAACAACAAGTAAAAACGACGTCACTCGTTTATACAAATTCAAAAACTCGAGAATAAAAAAAGCCTTGGCTTTTTCAACAAAAAGAAATAAGGCAAAAATTGCCTAATTCGAACACTTAAAACTTATACTATGTTCTTAGCTACTCTTTTAATTACAATCGCTTTGCTTGGTACCTCAATTTTTGTTGCCAAGAAACTAGAACCCAACGTGCGCCCTGTTAAGGTTCGTGTAGAAAAAAAGAAAAAATAATTGGAGAATTGAACTTTTAAAGGTCAAAAACGCATTGACTGTGCTGACCATTATTTGATCGAAAAAGTTCCCTCATACTATTTAACCACGTTGGCATCAAACGCTCTGTCCCGAGTGTTTGATGCCTTTATTGGTTAATGACAATTTTAGTTGTCTTAAGGTTTATTCTTTTACTCCTGGCTGTAAGATCTTATATCCAGTCTTAGCTTTCTCGGCATCAACCATGCCTTTTACTTCTTTGAGAAGGGCTTTTGAATCGTAGATGATACCGTCTTTTATGGTGTACTTAACACCACCTTCTCGAATCACTTCATTATCATTCGTAAGTTTTACAGCTCCCGTACCATACAACACTTTGATGTTTTTCAATGGATTGGCATCAACAACAACAAAGTCTGCCATTTTCCCTATAGCTACAGAACCTATTTTATCATCCATACCTAATGCTTCAGCGCCATTTAAGGTTGCTGACCGAATTACTTCTAAAGGATGGAAACCTGCTTCACGTAACAACTCTAACTCTCGAATAAAAGCAAATCCGTAGAGTTGAAAAATGAATCCAGAATCTGAACCTGCAGTTACACGCCCACCACGATTTTTGTATTCGTTAATAAAGGTCATCCATAATTGAAAATTCTTCCGCCAGGCTACCTCTTGTTCGGTACCCCAATCATGCCAGTAGCTACCGTGAGAGATTTTACTTGGCTGATAGAAATCCCATAAGCTGGGTAAAGTATAGTCTTCATGCCACTCAGCTCTTCTAGCACGCTGTAAGTCTCTACTAGCTTCATAAATATTAAAAGTAGGATCTAGAGTAAAATCAAGTTCTAAAAGTTCCGTCATCACTTTTTCCCAGTGTTCAGAGTAAGGTTTTGCTGCTTGCGCCCAAAGTTTTCCCGCATTTTCAAAACGATGTTGTTCGTTTTGATAGTTGTAATCTAAGGGATAGTCTTGTACTGTGCGATCATCGAACAACGCCTCTGGGAGGCCGTACCAATGTTCCATCGATGTTAATCCTGCTCTAGCAGAGTGCAACACATTCCATCTTGCAACACTTAACTGAGCGTGATGACAAGCCGAACCTAAGCCTAATTTTTTATTTTCATCTAAAGCTGCAGCCATAATTTCTGGCTCAGCACCGAAGAATTTAATTCCGTCAGCTCCCTTTTTGGCATTAGCACGTACCCAAACTCTCGCTTGTTCGGGGGTTGAAATCGGAATATCATTTAAAGGATTAAAGCTTCCACTCGTTTGACCAAAACCAGTATACGCCATAATTCTAGGGGCGACTATTTCGTTTTTAGCGCTTCTTCTTTTTAAATCCATCGTAAAATCTACTCCTCTTCCGCTAGGCTCGCGCACGGTGGTTACGCCATGTGCCATCCATAGTTTGAACACATAATCTGGTTCAGCGCCTTGAGCTTTTCCACCGATATGACCGTGCATATCAATAAAACCTGGCATTAAATACATCCCATTGCAGTCTAATTCTTTTCCACCAGATTTGAGTTGGGGTCTTTTAGATTCATCAATGGGTACGCCATCGTATCCAACAACTTGAATCTTTTTGATAATGTTGTTCTCCACCACAATGTCAATGGGGCCTTGCGGAGGTGCACCGTTACCATTCACTAGCATAACGCCTCGGATGATAAGTTGCGCATGCGGACCATCACCTTGAGCAGATTGCGCGAAAGATTGATGGACCCCGATGAGGATAAATAAAAGGCTATAAAGTATGACTTGTTTTTTCATTTTTAGGAGTGTTGAATTTCTTGAAGGTTAGCTATTTGGTTTAATTTCTCGAAGGAATGTTGATCTTATCCCCTAAAAATAATGCATTTAGAAACAAGCGATTTGTGCCATACCAACTGCCTCTAAAATTGGGATTGTCTGCAAAAAGTACGACGCGTCCGGCACCCACTTTACTGACAATTAATGAAGCAGAGGGCTTTAGGTATTCTTCCATGTTCTTTTTAGTTATAAAACCATCGATATGAGGGTTTTTAGCATATTTAGCCACAGTGGCATATTCATTTTTGCTAGGGGCTAACCACACCGTATTGTTTTTATAAACAGGAATACTCGTATCGTGATAACCAAATGCTAGGGGATGGGTAACATCTAAATCTGCCTTGATGATAATTCCACCTACACTTTCTTTACCCAAGTTTTCGCGTGCATCAACATAGGGCTTTCGATTTACGGTTTTAGTGGAATCTTTTTCCAAAGAATCTTTTTCTACTCCGGTTAGTTTTTCTTTAACCAGTTTTTTATCGATTACCCACTTAGAAGCGGTACCGATAGTAATTAACGTATTGCCTTTACTCACCCATGCTTTAATTTTGTCTTGTTGTTTTTTGGTCAAAGCATAATTCCCTGAGACCATAACAAGAGTTGTATAGGTATCCCAATTGGTTCGATTAAAATTACGCATGGGTATTTTACTAATAGGCATATCCATTCGAGTATCCAACAAGTGCCAGACTTCCCCAGCTTCATACGAACGGGTACCTTCTCCGATAAGCAATGCGGCTTTTACTTTTTTAATAGGTCGTACCGAACCACTACCGAGATCTATTCCACTTAAGCTATAACCAGAATTTACAGCGTACATAGGAACGTTATACTTTAATTGTGCTTTTTGCAATATATCATGGACTTCTGAAGCTTCCTTTTTTTGTAACGATACGGGAATTACCAATGTTCCATAATTAAAAGATTTAGAAGTGTTGTTGACCTTCGCAGTAAAAGGTTTGAAAGCGGATGATACGACTAAACCGTTTTGTTGCAAATAGTTCAGGGCGGCGGGTGCATTGTAATCATCCCAATCAATTAAATATCCGTACTCTGACTTCGATACAGAGGTAACATTAAATAAATTTTCGGTACTTTCTATTTGATCGCCCATCTTCAAAGAAGTAATGGGTTTGTACTTCATATTGTAAAAATTTGCCACTGACCACGCAGAGGCATCATAATACACGCTATCTCTATATTTCGAATAAGTTTCGAACATGGTTTGTACCATTCGATATTGAGGTTGTTTTGTAGGAACTACAAAGCGATTTCCTGATTTGTAAACATCAATTTCATGCACTAATAGTTTATCAATAAATGCTTTGGTTCTATTCTTATCAAAATCATCTCCAAAGGAATATCCTCTAACCTTGCTATTGCTTGCGTTCGTGATAGCACTCTTAAAGAAATCTTGTTGGTATTTTCTCATATATGCCCTATTCGCAACTGCCGTTTTTACTGTTGTGATGCTAGAAGTGTATTGATTTCTTATGGTAAAAGGGAAGGTGAT
The DNA here is from genome assembly GCA_937936275.1 of uncultured Flavobacteriaceae bacterium. Classification (GTDB taxonomy): domain Bacteria; phylum Bacteroidota; class Bacteroidia; order Flavobacteriales; family Flavobacteriaceae; genus Maribacter_C. The sequence continues at coordinate 10,766 of CALHCJ010000148.1, read as the reverse complement.
TTTGCCAAAAGCTGTCGTTTGTTCATGACCTCTTGAACTTGCTTGTTCAAATAATAGGGCTAATGCTCCGTGCAAATCTGGATAGGAAGATCCATATCCAGGATAGGTACCGTCAAAAACTTCTTTGGTGAAGTAAAATGAGCCTATACTATCTAAGGCTTTCGCGAATTCCGCTCCAAACATATTGTTTAAATCTTCATAATTCTCTTTAGGCATTATGGGATTCAACGAAGCGTTAGTTTTCATCGGCTCAAAAAAGTAGCTGCTTTGGCTTCCCATCTCATGAAAATCGGTAACCACATTGGGGTACCAATCATGATACCATTTGAGCTTTCCTCTACTTTCTGGATTAATAGCCAATAACCAATCTCTGTTTAAATCAAACCAGTAGTGATTAGTTCGTCCTCCAGGCCAGTATTCATTGTGCTCTGCATCTTGAGGATCTGCTACGTTAGGCGTACCTTGATACGAATTTGCCCATTGCGTATGCCTATCCCTTCCGTCCGGATTGATGGTAGGATCTATCATGATGACGGAATTATTCAAATAGTTTAATATTTCAGGACTGTTAGAGGCTGCGAAGGTATATGCGGTTAAAAGTGCTGCTTCAGAGCTAGAAGGCTCATTGCCATGAACGTTGTACGCCAAATTTATAAAAATAGGAACTTCGCCATAGTTCGTTACAGATTTTGATGGATCTGTAAATGCTAGGTGTTGTTCTTTTAGGTTGTCGAGATTTGATAGGTTTTCAGGACTAGTTATGGTCAAAATGACCAATTTGCGTCCTTCATGGGTTTTTCCATATTCATATATCGATGCACGATCTGATGTTTCGGCGAGTTTTGTGAAGTATGCTACGATTAGATCATGTCGCGTATGATGTTCTCCAATGCCATAACCTAAAAAGGCTTCTGGACTTGGAATAGCATCGTTAAAGGGTTGAAATTTTTTGAAGAAATAATCTTGAGCTTGAATAGAGGTGCTGAAACAAAACACCAACAAGAGTAATTTTTTAAACATGGAAGGGTTTTTAATTAGTCGTTTAAATATAGGTATAAAACCTTAAAACGAAGCTAAAAGGTACCCTTAAGCCATAGAAGGAAGTTGTTGATTAATTTCTCTGAATTTCACAATGTAGTGCGTTCCCTTTCTGGTAATATCTCGTGCGATAGAGCCGCGTAATTGTCTAGCTAGATTGTGAATCAATTTTAAGCCTAAAGATTTAGTGGTCTTATGATTGATTGTTTCTGAATATCCAATCCCTGTATCACCTATGTTCAACAAATACTCATCATTATCGCCTTTTCTCAATTTTATAAAAATATGACCTTGAGTATCGTCAACGATTCCATATTTTAAGGCGTTGGTGACTGCCTCATTAATGAGAAGCCCTAGCGGAATTGCTGTATCGATATTCAGTCTTACATCAGGAATATCGATATCAAGGGTAATATTACTACTTGTTCCTTTAATAGACCTCACTAAATATTCTGCTAGCTCTTGCACATAGGACTTATATCCGATTTTAGAAATGTCTTCGCGCATGTACAACATTTCGTGAACCATTGCCATGGAGATTACACGATTCTGACTACTTTTTAAGAGACTCTTAGTTTGTTCATCTGGTGCATTTCGGGCCTGTAAACTTAAAAGACTAGAAACCGTTTGTAGATTATTCTTAACTCTATGATGGACTTCTTTAAGCAATGTTTCCTTCTCATTAATTTTATCCTCTAACGCACTTTTGGTTTTGTACAAGGTGTGGTGCGCGTGTAATAAGTTTTTTCCGAAAACACCTCCAAGTAGGTATACCGAGAATAAGACACTTAGTAGTGCAAATAAGTTTTTTGATTGTTCAGGAATTACATTAGTGACAAAGCTAAAATCAGCGATACTTTGAGAATATATTAAAACTATAATCAACAAATTTAGATTGAGATATAAAGTGCCGTATTTTTTCGTGGTTACGTAGCCCGCAATTACTATAATAGCAAGTACAAAAATAAAAGGACTACTAATTCCTCCACTATAGAGGGTAATGACACTAGCGCCAGCCAGAGTCATTATAGAAACAATATTATAAGTAAGTGTAAGATTTTTATGGTAATAATACAAAATGGTGTTCATCAAGTTGAGAATACCAAAGCCTAAGAAAATAAATGGAATAACCTTAGTTATCTCTAGAAAGAAGAGGCAAATACAACAGAAAAGTAAGGAAAAGAAAGATGTGAAATAGTTGACTCTTAAAACCAACTTTGCCTTATTTCGGAGACGTTCTTCTTGTAGCTTACTTTTTGGCATTATAGCAATATTAGATGTTAGGTTTTGAAAAGGGGCAAATCTTTATCTATTCTAACGTAATAATAGGGTAAAGCTAACTATGTTTTCTAATATTTTCAAGCGATCTGTGTCTAAATACATGAAGTTGTTTCATATTTAATAGTAGAAATACATGCCAGCACTAATAAAAAGCAGAACCACAACCTTTTTAAAGAGATTCTTTTCTTAGGATTTCATAGATTTAAAATTTCAATAGTTTTTTGACCTTTCAGCTTAGTGATGCAAAGAAAAATTTTTTCGTCTCCATCTTCGAATACGGGTAAAATAAAAGAGCGACCAATTAGGTCGCTCTTTTATTTTTCTAGCGTTAAGCTGATTAATCTTCTGTCAATACCCATTCTCCTTTTTTAATTAAAGGTTCAGCTTGCTTGTACTTAACTTCTTTACTCTCTCCAGACATTACATTTTTTATAGTCACTCTGTCATTGCGACCTATCTTTTTTGTTTCTCTTACGATAGTTTCGGTAACAGCGGGTCTTCCCCTTTGGTTTTGGCCAATAGCTCTGCTTTGAGCAGCACGTTCATCGCTATTTGGAATTTCTTCTTTCGTAGTCTTCAAATCAACTTTGGGTCTCCTCACATTACGTGCTTCTTGTATTTCATTGGAATTATTACTAGGTAGCTCACCTTTATACAAGAAGGAAACCACTTCCTTATTGACTTTTTCAATCATACCCTTAAAGAGCTCAAAAGCTTCGAACTTATAGATCAATAAAGGATCTTTTTGTTCATGAACCGCCAATTGAACTGATTGTTTCAATTCATCCATTTTACGCAAATGTGTTTTCCATGAATCATCAATAATTGCCAGCGTGATATTCTTCTCAAAATCGTTGACTAATTGGGCACCATTACTTTCATATGCATCCTTTAAGTTTGTAACAACATTAAGAGTTTTAATACCGTCTGTAAATGGAACTACAATGCGCTCAAACTTATTTGCGTTATCCTCATAAACGTTTTTTATTACAGGGAAAGCAATTTCGGCATTCTTTTTAATTTTCTCTTGATAGTGCTTATAAGACGCTTTGTAAAGCGTATTTGATATTTCTTGAACGCTTAGTTTCAAAAACTCATCTTCTGAAACTGGAGAAGTAATTGAGAAATATTTAATCAGTTCAAATTCAAAATTTTTGAAGTCATTATGCGCTTTATTTTGCTCTGTAATGACTTCGCAGGTATCGTATACCATATTAGCAATATCTACTTTCAAACGCTCTCCTTGCAACGCGTGTCGTCTTCTTTTATAGACTACTTCACGCTGTGCGTTCATCACATCATCATATTCTAATAGACGTTTACGAACTCCGAAGTTATTTTCTTCTACTTTTTTCTGAGCACGTTCAATAGATTTAGTCATCATTGAATGTTGAATTACCTCCCCATCTTCTAGTCCCATTTTATCCATCATCTTAGCAACCCGGTCAGAACCGAATAAGCGCATCAAATTATCTTCAAGAGAAACGTAAAATTGAGAACTTCCAGGATCTCCTTGACGACCAGAACGCCCTCTTAATTGTCTATCAACACGACGCGAATCATGACGTTCAGTACCTATTATAGCTAACCCGCCAGCAGCTTTTACTTCATCTGACAGTTTGATATCTGTACCACGCCCAGCCATGTTAGTTGCTATCGTTACAATACCTGCATTACCAGCTTCCGCAACGACATCAGCCTCTTTTTTATGTAATTTGGCATTCAATACATTATGAGGCACCTTACGAACACTTAACAATTTGGATAGTAATTCTGATATCTCTACTGATGTAGTACCGATTAAAACAGGTCTGCCCTTCTTCGATAATTGAGTAACTTCCTCAATAATTGCATTGTATTTTTCGCGTTTGGTTTTATAAATCAAATCATTTCGATCATCACGAGCAATGGGCCTATTGGTAGGAATTTCCATTACATCCAACTTGTAAATCTCCCAAAACTCACCAGCCTCTGTAACGGCAGTACCGGTCATACCTGCCAACTTACTGTACATTCTAAAGAAATTCTGCAATGTTACCGTGGCAAATGTCTGTGTAAGTGCTTCAATTTTCACATTCTCTTTGGCTTCAATTGCTTGGTGTAAACCATCAGAGTAACGACGACCATCCATGATACGACCAGTTTGCTCATCAACAATCATCACCTTATTATCCATCACTACATACTCCACATCTTTTTCAAATAAAGTATAGGCTTTGAGTAATTGACTCATGGTATGTATACGTTCACTTTTAATGGTGAAATCTTTGAAAAGTTCTTCTTTTAACTCAGCTTCTTTTTCAATATCAAGGTTTTGGCTTTCTATAGCGGCAATATCAACTCCGATATCTGGCATGACGAAGAAATCTTTATTATCCTCGCCAGAGATGTAGTCAATACCTTTATCAGTCAATTCAATCTGATTGTTTTTTTCTTCAATGACAAACAATAAATCTTCATCAACTTTCGGCATTTCCCGATTGTTGTCTTGCATGTAAAAGTTCTCAGTTTTTTGTAATAACTGCTTTACACCCTCCTCACTTAAAAATTTGATAAGTGCCTTGTTTTTTGGTAAACCTCTATAAACTCTTAATAATAAAAAGCCGCCTTCTTTCGTATCACCTTCCTTAATCAGTTTTTTAGCTTCTGCAAGCACCCCAGTTAAATGCTGACGTTGTTTTTGAACAATCTCACTGACCTTGGGTTTCAATTCATTGAATTCATGACGATCACCTTCAGGCACTGGCCCAGATATAATTAAAGGCGTTCGAGCGTCATCAACCAAAACAGAATCGACCTCGTCAACAATTGCATAATTGTGTGGTCGTTGTACCAAATCTTTAGGCGTATGTGCCATATTATCTCTTAGATAATCAAAGCCAAACTCATTATTGGTTCCGTATGTGATATCAGCATTGTAGGCAGCTCTTCTGCCATCAGAATTGGGTTTGTGGTAATCAATACAATCTATGGTAAGCCCGTGAAATTGAAATATAGGTGCCATCCAAGCGCTATCACGTTTTGCGAGATAGTCATTTACGGTAACCAAATGCGCACCGTTTCCAGTTAGTGCATTTAGGTATAATGGTAAGGTTGCAACCAAAGTTTTACCTTCACCTGTTTGCATTTCAGCAATGTTGCCTTGGTGTAAACAAATTCCACCTATGAGTTGTACGTCATAGTGAATCATATCCCAGGTAATTGCTTTTCCAGCCGCATCCCAAGAATTCTTCCAAACAGCGTTATCTCCTTCTAAGGTTACATAATCTTTCTCACCTGAAAGTTCACGATCATATTCTGAAGCGGTCACCGTTAACGTAGTATTTGCTGCAAAACGCTTTGCCGTCTCTTTAACCACAGCAAAGGCTTCTGGTAAAATTTCATTTAAAGTAGCTTCAGAAATTTTATATCCCTCCTCTTTTAATTTATCAATCTCAGTGTAAATATCTTCATTCTTATCAATATCTGTAGAAGCTTTTACCTCTTCTTGTAGGGTACTGATTTGATCATCGATCGCTTTTCGATCTTCTTTTATTTTTGCTTTAAAGGCAATGGTTTTCGCTCTTAATTCATCGTGACTTAAACTTTCAAAATCGGCTTCAAATGATTTGATTTGATCTACTAATGGTTGAAGACTTTTGACATCTTTTTGAGATTTGTCCCCTACGAATGCCTTTAATATTGAATTTATAAAACTCATCTTTATCTTTTATGTGGATTGAACTCTCTAGAAATGCAATGGAGAGGTGAAATCACTTTATTTATTGATGTTGTTGCTGGAACAAAAGGTATTCCAGTTTCTAATATGACTTGAAATTTATATCATATCTGACAAAATTACCGAAACCTAGGGAAAGTCCATAAAAAAAAGCCTCTAAAGAGACTTTTTTATATTTCTAAACTGTATGAATATTATTTAATACTCATCCTCATTCCAGAGGTAATCTTCTTCTGTAGGGTAATCAGGCCAAATCTCTTCTATAGATTCATAAATTTCTCCTCCTTCTTCCTCCATTGATTGTAAATTTTCAACAACCTCTAAAGGCGCTCCTGTACGAATTGAATAATCAATCAATTCATCTTTTGTAGCCGGCCATGGCGCATCACTTAAATAAGATGCTAGTTCTAATGTCCAATACATGGTAATAGTTTAATTTTAATTTTTTGCAAAAGTAATTTTTAAATCATATTAGCCAAGTTTTTTAGCTTTTTTCTTTAAAAATTTTTGCTTTAATAATTTGATAACGAAGAAAAAACAGATTTATTAGTCCTTTTTCTCAGGAATCCATTTTATTTCTTCTGCTTTCAAATCTAGAGACAACTTTCGTGCCAATACAAAGAGGTAGTCGGAAAGACGATTGATATATTTTAAAACTTGCTTATCTATAGCTTCTGTTGCATTTAAATGCGAGGTCAAACGTTCTGCACGACGGCACACTGTACGAGCAATATGACAGTATGACACTGTGGTATGCCCCCCAGGAAGTATAAAGTGAGTCATTTGGGGCAGATCTACATCCATTTGATCCATTTCATTTTCTAAAAGCTCAATATCACTTTCATCAATTTTAGGGATATTCAAACGCTCTTTGCCATTCTTTAGAATGGCTTTTTCAGGATCTGTAGCCAAAATTGCACCCACTGTGAATAATTTATCTTGTATAATGCTAAGTATTTTTTTAGCATTTACATCGATATCTTGATCTCGAATCAAGCCAAGCCATGAGTTCAATTCATCGATGGTGCCATAGCTCTCTATGCGAATGTGATGTTTTTCTACTCGTGTACCACCGAATAAAGCTGTTGTGGCATTATCACCTGTTTTTGTATATATTTTCATCTAAAAGTTATAGTTCAAAACGGTCAATGGTCTATTTTTTCAAGAGATTAACAATTTTTCTATTGTTCATTGCTCTTGTCATCTCGTTTATAACCATCCATAAATTTTTTAGATTTTCTCGCTTTTGATTTACTCCGTGTAGTCAGTGTGATAATGAGATATAGCATAAATACGCCACCTAAAACCAAGTACATTGTGTTGTTGCTCATTTCTTGTATCCTTCTTAGCTAAAATTACAGGTTTAAATCCGAATCTTAAAATCTTCTTTGACCTGTTCTTTTCGAAAGAAAAGAACACCAATATAAAACATGTCTATCGAAACTGTTACAGTTTCGTGACTCCTTAGAATATACCAAACAGATGTGTTTACCGAATTTTTATGAATGTTTCCAAAAAAGATCATACTGTCGTTATGAATTTTATCAGCATAAGTCGACAGTACTTTTTCTACAGGATTATCAAAATATAGCATGTCATAAGGACTTTCATGCAAAACCTTCAACCCAAATTGATTTTGTATGCTCTTTACTAGGCTGTCATCTTTTGAATTGATTTTAAACTTTTCCACAGAAAAATATGGTACAGCTTTCAAGACTACATTATCAATCTTTGCACCTTTAAATTTTGGTCTAGTATACAAACATTGCGTTACAAAATTATAGACAAAAGGGGAGTGTACACCGTGTTGATTGGTGGCGGTAATAAGATGTCTTAGATAAGCAATAAATCGATACAATTGATATGTATTGTAGTGATAACTTTAATTGAATTTGTTATTCCATTACTGCCGAAAGCTCAAACCATCGTTCGGTTTTGATTTCAATTCCATCGTTAATCTTTTTCAAGTCTTTAGATAGTTCTGTAATATCATCAGGAGAGAGATCACCTGTTGCAAACTTTTGTTCAATTTCTCCTTTTTTGAATTCCAACTTTTGAATTTCTTTTTCAAGTTGTTTGTATTCTTTTTGTTCTGAGTATGAAAGTTTGCTGCTCTTTTCCTCTGACTTCCAATTTTTTTTAGGGGCCTTGGCTTCCTTGATTTTCGTCTTCTCTGCTCGTTCCTCGATTACAATACTATCTTCATACGCTCTAAAATCAGAATAGTTACCCGGAAAATCTTCAACTACCGCATCGCCCCTAAAAACAAAAAGATGATCAACAATTTTATCCATAAAATAGCGGTCGTGAGAAACCACGAGTAGGCATCCGGGGAAGTCTAACAAGAAACTTTCCAAAACATTTAACGTTACAATGTCTAAATCATTGGTGGGTTCATCTAAAATCAAGAAATTCGGATTTTGAATCAAGACGGTACATAAATACAAGCGTTTTCGTTCGCCGCCACTTAATTTTTCGACAAAATCATATTGCTTTTTACGGTCAAACATAAAGCGCTCTAACAACTGTTGCGCAGAAATCTGATTTCCTTTAGCTAAAGGAATATAATCTCCAAACTCTCGAATTACCTCGATAACTTTTTGACCTGGTTTTATTTGTATTCCTTTTTGAGTATAGTACCCAAATTTGATGGTATCTCCTTTAATAACCTTTCCTGAATCTGGTTTATCAGTTCCTGTTAGAATATTTAAGAATGTGGATTTACCAGTTCCGTTTTTTCCAATGATACCGATACGTTCTCCTCTTAAAAAATTGTATTCAAATTGGTCTAGAATCGGTTTGCCAGGATACGATTTAGAGACTTTATGGAGTTCGAGAATTTTTGTTCCCATTCGCTCCATATTTATTTCTAACTGTACTTGATGGTCGTTTCGCCGTTGGCTAGCTTTCTCTTTTATTTTATTGAAATCATCAATACGTGATTTTGACTTGGTCGTTCTTGCTTTTGGTTGTTTGCGCATCCAACCCAATTCTTTTTTGAATAGTAATTTGGTTTTGTGATGCTCAACAGCTTCTTGTTCAATGCGTGCTTCTTTCTTTTGTAAGTAATAGGAGTAATTACCTTTATACGGATAAAGTTTTCCTTGATCTAATTCTAAAATCTCTGTGCAAACACGTTCTAAGAAATAACGATCGTGGGTGACCATAAATAGGGTCATATTTTCTTTTGCAAAATATTCTTCAAGCCATTCGATCATTTCTAAATCAAGATGGTTGGTGGGTTCATCTAAGATGAGTAACTCAGGTCTATTAATCAAAGCATTTGCCAGGGCTAAACGCTTCTTTTGCCCCCCAGAGAGTAAACCAACTTTAATGGATAAGTCTTCGAGTTTGAGTTTAAATAAGATCTGCTTGTATTGGGTTTCAAAATCCCACGCGTCGAAACGATCCATTCCTTCGAAAGCTTCTTGATAAGCATCTGCATCTTCTGGATTTGCCAAAGCTTTCTCGTAGCTCGCAATCACACGTAAGACCTCATTGTCGGAAGCGAAAATCGTTTCTTCAATCGTCAGATCAGGATTCATTTCTGGCTCTTGTTCTAGAAAAGAGACTCGAATGCCATTGCGATAACTGATTTGACCAGTATCTGGAGCATCCACCCCAGAAAGCATTTTTAATATGGATGTTTTTCCTGTACCATTCTTAGCTATAAAGGCAATTTTTTGATCCTTATTCACTCCAAAAGATAAATTTTCAAAGAGTACAAGTTCACCAAAAGATTTGGATATGTTTTCTACGGTAAGTAGGTTCATTTGTTAACTGTTGAGTTATGTAATGTTAGGAAATTTGTTTGGGCTCAAATTGCGTAGTAAAAATAAATACCTTAAACCTAATGCCGCTAGAATAAAAATCATAAGAGGTGAAAACACCTGCATTTTAAAGAACCAAAAAATGACTAGAATACCAATAAAAATAAGAAGCAAAATAAGGTATTTTGAAATCCATTTCGGTGGTTGTTTTTTTAGAAAATAAAATCCTATGATTATATTGGGTGCGACAGCCCAAAGGATGTTAAAATTCATTTTAGTAGATGAATGATCAGTCGCAAACCAAAGAAAGGCAATCAGAATTCCAGCGATTCCAGTCAAAAAGAATAATATAAAATCTAACCATTTAGAGCGTACATTATTGCGATGATCTAAATAGGTTCTAACGACGACCAACACTAGCAGTATAATCATCCAAAAAAGTGGACTTAAGAAAAAATTACTGGTCTGAGAGACGGGTTTCGTATCTAAAACCAGTTCTTCTTTTATGACTAATGGCTTACCGTCAATAGTTGTATTCTCAAATTGTTTTTGAACGTAGTGCGGCAAAAACAGGTGTTCCCAGGCTGTAGCCTTCCTGTCAATTACAGAACCCAGAGCTAAATCAATACCAAAAGTTGCCCATGAATTGGTATCTAAGGTTTCATGAATTAACTGTCGAAATGTTGAGGATTTTTGAATATGGCTAAAATCAAATTTTAAACTTTTGCCAAATATTTCGCTAAATACCTCGGGTATTTTGGTTGCGCAATTATCAAATAAAAAATCATATTTATAATTCCGATTTTCTTTGCGATAATTCTTTTGTAAAAATTGGAATAATTTTTTCCTCTGATCAAGTGATAAGTTGAGGCTTTGTTCTTTTACCCAACGATTCTCATACCGATATCCGTCTATAAATGTGGTATATCGATGAGCAGTCATACTATAATCTAATTTGC
>CALHCJ010000147.1 GCA_937936275.1 uncultured Flavobacteriaceae bacterium | reverse complement strand
ATTTATACTTGAAATACCATCACCACCATCAGAACCACCCCACAAGCTTGCAGATCCATTGTTACCGTTACTTATAGGTATTCCATCTACAACATATAAAGGTTGGTTTTCGCCAGAAAGTGAACTTGAACCTCTAATAATTACTCTACTTGAACCAGCAGCACCAGTAGAATTTTGAGAAATGTTTACCCCAGCAATTTTCCCTTGCAGCGAGTTAATAGCATTAGGTGTTTTAACCGTAGCTATTTCTTCTCCACCAACTTCAGTTAATGAATATCCTAGGGCTTTTGTTTCCTTTCGTATACCAAGAGCTGTTACCACGACCTCATCAAGTTGACTCGCATCTTCTTCTAATGAGACATTAAGGCTAGAACCGCTAACGGCCATTTCTTTTGTTGAGAAACCAAGCGAGGAAAATACCAGAGTAGCACCACTCGGAACATTAATGGTGTAATTGCCATCGAAATCGGTAGATGTACCGTTGGACGTACCTTTCTCAACAACATTTACTCCCGGAAGTGGAGCACCGTTATTATCAGTCACAATACCTGTGACCGCTGATTCTTGTGCTACTACACTTTGTAGGAATAGTAAAGCCAAGAATGTCAAAAAATAATTGATTTTTTTGTTCATACGAGTTTGGTTTAAGTTGTTAATTTTTTGATTGAAAGTAAAAGTTATAAAATAAGGTGTATTTGGAGATAAAATTCGACCAACGACAACAGTGAAAAGCCTAATGACTTGGTTTTTAAGGCTGTTAAAGTCCTGATGAACATAGCCAATTCCGATCTATAAGATGTATGCAAAAGTTAAAATTAGCACATTACAATCCGTAAATGTTAAAATTTTTTAAGTGAAATTTTAGCTATTCCTCCTTTCAGCAGTGGTTTAATCCAAACATTTAGCGTGTATAATTTTTTATAATGAGCCACTGTTCTTGGGTTATCGCATTTCCATCAAAAAATGAAACACCTACTGCCCCATTAGTTTTAACTTGATCAATAGCTTCTTTCAACTCAATGGGGCTCATCGGCGGCACATATATACCCGTATGTAGTTCGGTATTTTTTTCCTTTAAATCGGTAACACCTTGTCTAGTTGCATACCCTATCCAGTCGATTTCTTCATTGTAAAAATTATTATATATCATCGGAAGAACAGCATCAATCTGCCATTTATCCCAACGCTGTCTTACCATGTGGTCGGCCATTTCTGGATATGGAAAAACTGCGGCAGTAAGCTTTTTATTATTCTTATGCGCAATCGTATAGGCATCATCTACAATTGCTTTCACTTTATTCAAACGAAAATTTTTCCATTCCATATCAATTGCGGGGTTATCAAAATCTCTCGGGTTTTTATGATGTAATTTCTCAAACTCAGTACTACATACTTCACAATAGCAAAAATCAAATTCTGGTTGTTCTTCATTTTGAACTAAGTCATATTTTGGCAAAAGACCTATTGGGAGAAAGATATCTGAATACCGTATATAATCTAAATGAACGCTTGCCACACCTTCAACTTTTGCCAAACCTTCAACTAAACTTAAAATATGATTTCGTGAAGCATCCCGGGTTGGACACATCCATTTGTAATAGTCAACGTAAGGGGGTTGGTCAAAGCAGGATTTGCCATCGCGACTTACAGCATACCATTCTGGATGTTTCTCAGCGATCGAATCGTTTGGTCTATTCACTGTAAACATCCAACCGTGTAGTTCTAAGTTGTGCTTTTTAGCAATGGGAACTAACCTTGTTAATAGCTCTGGGTCGGCATTTGTATTAACCAAAATCGCATCAATACCATTTTTACTATAGTTTAAAAACTCATCATCAAAATCATTATCGGAAGCCTCAGCATTCGCCGTAGTCCAAACCCAGAATTTGAACTCGTTTGTTACAATCGGTAATGAATTCCCTTTAAGAGATACTTCATTAGTTTTAGGGCTACAAGAGAATAGGAGTGCAAAGCAAAGGCATCTTAAAAATTTCTTGTATAGTTTATTGCTATTCTTGCTTAATGCTTTCAAATTTTCCATCATCACTTATGGTTAGTATTTGATTTGTAAACGGACTAACGGTCCAAATATCCCAGCCAAAAGCGTCCTTATTAATTTTGACTTCAATGTGTTTTTTAAAAATTATTTTTGATTTCAACGCAGAAGTTACTTCTTCATTTTTCAAGTATGCCCTATAAATTTCGTATAAAAACCATTTTATATGTTCATCTTTAGGAATCGTAAATTTGGTATCACTGCCAATTTCTGCTGTTGTGAAGTAAACATAACCCCAGTGCTCTGGTTCGTGCATATTGATGACACCTTGAGGAGACCAAACCCAGTTTTTTTCTTTCATAAATTTTCTGGTAATTGGATCTTGTTTTCGATAATACTTTTTTTTAGTTATTTGAAAATCCCAATTAACTCTAGAAAAATTTATTCGCCAATATTTATTTTCAGGAACGCTAGTTTTTCTTCCAGGTTCTGTCTTAAATGACCATGGTATGGCAATTTCAACAGACCAAGAACGATCTACGTCTGATGGGTCGTTTAGGGTACCATTGATGTGTACTGCTGATAGCAAGTTCTTAAAGTCCCAAGCATCTAATATTGCTCCTTGATTGCGGTACGGCTTAGATAAATATAAATCCCATATGGTGTTTAGGGCATTCATCTCGAACTCATAATAATTGTGTGTATCTCCATCAGGGTCAATGAATATCTCAAAATCATTATTGTAAAAAATGATGGTATCTCGTTCTTTGAGATTCCCCCACACATGGGGTTCCATTAGTTCTGCATATATGTATAGGTATTTTTCATCCCATAACATTTTCATGCGTGTCTGGTACTTTGGATTTTTTTTACCTTCTATATCGACAAAGTTTTCTGACCATTTTGATTTTTGCCATGAGGGCTCATTCGCTTTTCCATCAATATCAAATTTGTCAAAGGATTTAAAAGCGATATATTTTTTAGGTGTAGATTGAGCAATTAGACCGAAACAGTTGAAATAAAAAACAATGAAGATGGCGAAAATCTTAATCGCAGTACTTATGTATTGACTATTCATTATTTTATCTGTTCTTTTAAGCTTGTTCAAATTTTAAAAACAAGTATGCTAAAGTTTTTTATTTTATATTGAAAGGCGAATAAATTTAGACCAACAACTACGGGTGCTCGCCGTATACCTTAATAAGCATATTTTCGAAAAATGACCTCCAATACAAAATTGACAGATTTTCTAAGTGTTAATATTCCGAAGGATTATAGAATAAGCTATAAATACCATATTATTTTTTGGACTATTTACTTCATATTTAACACACTTCGATGGAGTAGTATTCATAATGATCTAATTTATTCCTTAAAAACAAATATCATCGGTTTTCCCATTCATATAGCGCTTGCTTATTTTAATGTGTACTATTTGATGCCAAAGTTTGTGTATACTAAGAAGTATATTACTTATGTGGTTTACATCATTGCAGCGTTGGTTTTGATGTTATTTGTAAAATATAATCTAACATATTATTTAGTAAGTCCCGTTGTTATGCCAGAGATTGCTCCCGATGTTAGTAATCTAACGCTTAACTACGCGATTCAAACCATGGTAGGTGAGTTCTATGTTATTTGCTTCGTAACTGCAATCAAAATTACTGTAGGCCGATTAAGAGAAAATAACAGGTTGTACGAGCTGGAGAAAAGACAACTCAAAACAGAACTACGATTTCTTAGAACTCAGGTATCGCCACACTTCTTTTTTAATACTTTAAATAACATCTATTCACTCACACTCGAAAAATCAGATAAAGCACCTGAAGTTGTGTTAAAACTTTCGGAACTCATGCGCTATTTATTGTATGCTACCAAAAAACGTAAACAAGATTTAAAAAAGGAAGTAACATGTGTTCAAAACTACATAGATTTAGAGCGAATTCGGTTTGATGGATCTCTGAAGGTAAATTTCAACATTGAAGGTGACTTAGATAATTGTGTTATAGCACCTATGCTTCTGATACCGATTGTTGAGAATTGTTTTAAGCATGGGGCAAATAAAAATATTGATGATACCCATATTCGTATTGACCTGAAAATAGTAGATGATTTTATGCATTTTAGAGCAGTAAATACAATGCCTCAAAAAATCGATAAGAAGAAAAAAAAGATTAAGGCTGGCGGAATTGGACTCTACAATATTAAGAAACGCCTTGATTTAGGATATAAAAAAAGTGATTATGAGTTATCTATTTTTGAAAAAGATAACTTGTTTAACGTATTGCTTAAACTGAAAGTATGAAAAAATTACAAGTCATTATCATTGACGACGAACCCCTCGCGATCAATGTACTTAAAAATTATATTGAGAAAATAGATTCTTTAGAATTAGTCAAGACCTTTCTTAATGCTATCGATGCCTCTTCTTATCTTCAAAATAATAGCGTTGATATTATTTTCTTAGATATCAATATGCCCATATTGAATGGATTAAATTTTTTAAAGAGTTTGCATGTAATTCCTTTTGTAGTTATAACTACTGCACATGAAGAATATGCTCTTGAAGGCTTTGAATTAGAAGCTATTGACTATTTGGTAAAACCTATTCCTTTTCCTAGATTTTTGAAATCAGTAAGTCGAATAGTTGCTTTGAAACAAAATACCGCGCAGCCTAGCAACAAACAAAATGAAAAGCCAAACATTTTTGTAAAAGTAGATAAGAAGAGATTACAAAAAATTTTCCTTGACGATATAATGATTATTGAAAGTCTCAAAGATTATATTAGGATTGTCACAACTACAGGGAAATATATAGTACACAGAACTTTGAGCAGTTTTACGGAAGAATTACCGTCAGATAAGTTCTTAAGAATTCATAGATCATACACTATTGCAATAAACAAGGTTGATGTTGTAGAGGGAAACAGCCTAGAAATTAATGGGACTCGATACACTATTGGCAGAAGTTATCTTGTGAACGCGAAAGAAATTATTCTGAATAAAACCTCTTCGAATTAGGACTTCTTAGGATGGAAAATTAATGACTACGAATTAATCTTGATAGTAGACTACATTTTCTGGCGTAATGATATCAATAGGTAACAATTTTTGACAAGGGATTTTTTTTCCGAATAAAAAATGTTCTGCAATGTGCCCAACTCCCAAGTATGCTTGCCGTTTTGGTTTTTGATGAATTAAAAAATCGATAGAACCGTGTTTAAGATAATTGATATTTTCATCAAGTAAATCGTAACCTACCATAACAATATCTTTTCGTAAGTTTTCAACAGCCTTGATAAATCGGTGCGCTTTTGAGTTCGTTACAAAAATTGACTTAATGTTAGGGTTCGATTTTATCAAATCGGTCGCTGCAATTTTAAAAGCATCTTCATCTGAAGTTTTTAAACTGAACGTTTTAATCTCAAGAGTAGATTTTTTATCATCAAAATAAGTTCGAAAACCATTCTCCCTCAATTTCATATTGGTTTCTTCATTGAGGTGTAAAATTGCGGATATACCAGTTTGATCTGTCAATTTATCAATGAGACTCGCCGCAACCCTACCACTTTGATGCAAATCCTGCCCGATAAAGACAGCTTCCTTTAAAGTGTCTATGGCATTGTTGAAACAAGCAACTAAAATATTGCTCTCTTGGCATTTTATAAAAGTGTTTAAAGCCTCTTTTTGAAAAATTGGTACCATCAGTAATGCATCAAGCGATGATTCAAGTGCTTCCTGAGATTTTTGAAGAAAAGAGTCACGATCAAAAGGATTATAATAAAACTTGTTGACTACCAACCCAAAAGGTTTGAATTCTTTCGTGGCATCAGTAATTCCTTGAACAGCAGGAGCCCAGTAGGGGTCATCATCAGGACTGGGAAGTAAAACCCCAATCTTGTAAATTTTATTATTTTTTAGATTACGTGCAATCGGATTGGGTTGATAATCGATCTCTTTAAGAACTTTTTCAACTTCCGCTAAAGCCTTTGATGACACTTTACCTCTTCTGTGTAAAACCCTATCTACAGTGCCTTTAGAGACACCAGCCATCTGTGCAATATCTTTTATGGTATGTTTTTTATCCATAATATAATCATGCCGAACCATTGAAGTTTATAGCATGTGTGTCGTAAATATAGCCAATTCTTAATTATTTGTTAATGAATCTTTGGAAATTAAAGGTTAGCCAAGACTTGGGGTAAGGTGATTCTATTACTTGCCTCTCAATGATGACGTTTGAATTCGGTCGAAAAACTCGAAGATGAACGATATAAAAATCACTAGGGCAGAACCAATAAATGTTAACCAAAGAAATCCAAGTTTCTCCTCACCAGAAGGCGGCGCGTAAATTAAAGAATAGTAAATAACAAAAATGATGAGCTGCGTCAAAATTGCAGCGAAGAACACCGAATTCCCCTTTATATACTTGAAAAAGAAGGCGAGTAGGAATACGCCTAAAACGTTTCCATAAAAAATACTACCTATGATGTTGACCAACTGAATGAGATTATCAAAAAGGTTAGCAATACAAGAAATTGCAATCGCAACGATGCCCCAAACTAAGGTGAAAATTTTGGATGCGTTTACATAATGTTCCTCAGTTTGTGATTCTTTTTTATTTCGCTTATATAGGTCTAGGGCAGTGATGGTACCCAAGGCGTTTAATTCAGAAGCAGTCGATGACATCGCTGCAGACAAGATCACCGCCAATAATAATCCGATGAGACCTCTTGGTAAATTGGTCAAAATAAAATGAATAAAAACAAAATCTTTATCGTTAGTTTCTGCACTAGAGTCAGCTTGCTTAATGATAGTTTTTGCAGCAACTCTATTTGCGCTATCCCTTCGGTTTACCGCAATTATTTCTTGCCTCGCGTTTTCAATGGAAGTAAATTCTTTTAATTCTAAAGCTGTAGAAAATTGATTTTGCGCTAATTTTTTTTCTACTTCTAAGGCACGATGTTCTTCCTGCAGTAACCTATAGTCCTCGGCGAATTCAGAGTTCATTACTTTGTTCGTAGCCGACGGATTAAAATTCAAAGGAGATGCATTATACTGATAAAATACAAATACCATCACTCCCACTAGAAGGATAAAAAATTGCATTGGAATTTTAAGAATTCCGTTAAAGATGAGTCCCAATTGACTTTCTCGAATCGATTTGCCGGATAGATAACGCTGTACTTGGCTTTGGTCAGTTCCGAAATATGCAAGCATTAAGAAAAACCCTCCAGTAATACCACTCCAAAAAGTATATCGACTCTTTACATCAAAATCAAAATTAAGTATTTCGAGTTTGTCACTCGCGCCAGCTATTTTTAAAGCCTTACTAAAGGAAATGTCTTCAGGCAAATAACCAATGATATAGAAAAATGCCATAAACATTCCCGTCATAATAATAATCATCTGCTGCTTTTGGGTTACGCTTACTGCTTTCGTTCCTCCCGAAACGGTATATATGATTACCAATACCCCGATGATGATATTTAGTATGCGTAAGTCCCATCCGAGAATTGCTGACAATATAATTGAGGGGGCAAAAATGGTAATTCCAGCTCCCAATCCTCTTTGTATTAGAAATAATATAGCGGTGAGTGTTCGGGTTTTTAAATCGAATCTGTTCTCTAAAAATTCGTAGGCCGTATACACCTTTAATCTATGGTAAATTGGAATAAAAACCAGACAAATAACAATCATAGCCAAAGGCAGGCCGAAGTAAAACTGAACAAACCCCATACCGTCATGAAATGCTTGACCAGGGGTAGATAAGAAAGTAATCGCGCTGGCTTGGGTGGCCATTACTGACAAACCAATAGTCCACCATTTGGAGTCTCTACCACCACCAACATAATCCTCAACATTCTTACTGCCTCTTGTTTTCCAGACACCGTAGGCTACTATGGATAAAAGGGTTCCGGTAAGTACAATCCAATCAACGGTTTCCATATTACGTGAAAGATGACATTATGTATGAAAAAATCAATACGTAAATAATATTTTGTATTAATACTAAAGAATAACCCTTCTTCCAAACCAGTTTATCTTCCATAATTATCCCTTTACTTTGGAGTCCGTTTCCACTTTATCTTTGCCAGCTGATAGCATGTTGGCAAAAAGTTTATAAGCGCCAGAAACGCCTGCAGGTAATTCTCTAAAAAAACTTAATCCTGTGTAAATGTAGTTTCCCTTTCCGTATGGAGCTATTAGAAGGCTACCTTTTTTAGCCGATTCTCCGCTATCTTTCATTGATAGAATAGGAGTAAATTGATCATCCCATTCGTTTGGAAAATAAAGTCCTCGCTCTTGAACCCATCCCTCAAAGTCCTTTTCTTCTATAATATTTGGAAAGTTAACTAATGCGTGATTACTGGCAATAATTTTAACCGGAGAGTTCTCATCCGTAACACGATCTCTTGATAGTTTTAATGGATAGGGCGATATGTTGTCGAATTGTTTATTCCACCTTCCAGAAGTATTATATTGAACAATTAAGTTACCACCATCTTTTACATATTCTAATAAATAACGTTGTTTAAATTGCAATTCACTAACAACATTATAAGCACGAATACCGACCACAACCGCATCAAATTTATCAAGACTTCCCTCTTGAATCGTATTCGGGTCTACAATTACCACATTGTATCCAATTTGTTCTAAACTGGTTGGAACATCGTCGCCAGCTCCCATGATATAACCGATATTCTCGCCCAACCTTTGAATGTTTAATCGAACTACTTTTGCTTCTGATGGAAGTAATACACTCTGAGTAGGTACGTGATCATATGCAATGGTTACTAATTCTTTACTGACTTTCTTCCCTTTAATATTGATAATGGGTGTAATATAACTTTCGTCTTCTTCAGTTGGGGGAGTAAGGGTAAACATGATGACTTGTTCATCTCCTTTTTTTGCTATTTCAAAAGGTTTAATTTCTTGATCAACAGTCCATCCTTCAGCATAGCAAAATTGAAGTTCGCCCTTTACGTTATCTTGATGTGCTTTAACCGTAATGGGAACTTGCTTTGGAGATCCATCAGCAAAAATTAGAACTTTGTTGTCAAAACGAGCTGTCGCCTCTGGTAACACTTCAAGCGGCTCATAAAGCTCTCCTTTATCGTTTCGAGCATATTTGTAAACCACAGGCTTTTTGAAAGTAATTGCATAGCCATCGAAGTCGATTTCAAAATTGACATGAAAAGCCCTTGGAGTTTCTGGATTTCCAATAAGTTTTTTGTCAGCAACCGTGTACATTCCCATAGTTCCTTTTTCATTAAGCCAATATGGACTGGTATACTCCGTATTTTTAGGCACAATAAAACTTAGTTCAAAAGACTGTTTCTTATTATTTTCTAGCGCGCGCCCTGTCTTGATTGTAGTTGACTGCGCTTCGGCAATGCTGGCAGCATTTAAACTCATTTTCGCATCACTACGATTTAAGACTTCTAAGTATACGATTAAATTGTTTTCTTGGTTTGTACTTCCCGTTTTCGTAAACGCTTCTAAATTGAGTCCTGACACCGCTAAAATTATCTCTTCTATTTCTTGCAGTTTGATGTTTTTCCAATGTTCATTATCGATTGAGGCAATTAACTGATGCGCCTTGATGAGTTGCGGCAGGTGTTTGGAAGGGTCTGTAAAATTAAAACCATTTTCTACTTTATGTAGAATTTCACCTATTGCTTCACCTCCTTGTACTCTCGTCCAAGAGGTATTGATTCCGTCAAAAATATTGGTTGTGCCTTTGCGAAAATCTCCTTTTAAAAATTCCACATATTCAACTTCACTTCCTCTGGAAGTGAGCCTTCCAAACCCCTGACATAAATGCTGACTGCTTGCCCATGATGCTATTTCATTATTAGAAACACCTAGAGTAGGGTAGAAGACCCCCACATCTACATTCAATAATCGCGATTTATCTGCCTTTTCAAATTTTTCTCGACTACCGTAAAACCACCATGAGGTATTAAAAAACAGCCTTTTAGGCTGCCATGTTTCTGTAAATTCCAATTGTTCTGGATAAGCCTTCGGATCATTCACCAAATCAAACGCCTCATAACTTAACATAGCTGACGACGTATGATGTCCGTGGGTTGAACCAGGCGATCGATGATCAAAACGATTGATAATCACATCTGGCTTAAAAGTTCTTATGATTTGTACTACATCTCCTAAAACTTCTTCTTTATTCCAAATATCTAGTGTTTCATCTGGATGTTTTGAATATCCAAAGTCATTTGCCCTGCTAAAAAATTGCTGTCCACCATCCACGCGTCTTGCAGCCAGTAATTCTTGGGTACGCAATACACCCAGTAATTCGCGCAATTCAGAACCGATTAAATTTTGACCTCCGTCACCCCGGGTTAGAGATAAATATCCTGTTCTAGCCTTTGTGTGGTTAGCCAAATAAGAGATCAAACGCGTATTTTCATCATCAGGATGTGCAGCAATGTATAAAGCTTTACCTAAAAAATTTAATTTTTGAACAGAATGGAAAATATCTGCTGATGACCCTCTGCTAGGTGCTTGAGCATAAATTATTTGTAATGCAAACAATGTAGTAGCAAGAAATAGTACGTAGTGGCGCATTGTATTTATAATTAGTTGGCTCTCAAAGATAGAGATATAAAGAGGGAAGCAATCTTTTTTTAGAACTTCTTTAACAAACTAGATGTCTTCAATATTCTTGCTGGTCTTATCTTGGTTTAGCTGCTCAAATTGATCACTAAGTTGCTCATTATAAGTAGAGACCAGTGACACTCCTTTTTGAAGAACTAAACTATTGGGGTAGGTAAGAATTTCGCCATTCCTGCGGCGTAAGTGCAGATGAAAAGCTCTAATATCTTCGATTACAAAAATGTTCTCATTGATCGCCTCTGCATCAGCAATCTCTTTATCCATAATACGTATGGTATTACCTATTTTAAACGGATAAGAGAAAAAGATAATTACTCCTGCAGTGATGTTACTCAAAATGGACCATTGCGCAAACAATGCAACTCCGATAACAGCAAAAACAGAAGATAAGAGAACTCCTAAATCTCTAAAGTTCACTCCCCAAATTAAAGTAAGTAGAGCAATGGCTACTAGTGTGAGGGCAATAGAAATATACTTTACAATTAGGTTGGTTCGTACCTGATTAAAATCACCAATTTTACCAACTTTTCGAACCGCCTGACTAAAACCAAACTTAAGAATGATAACCACAAGTAACGTAATAGAACTCCATAAAATCTCTGACTTGTGTACCGTAATGAATTCTTCCATAATCATTATAAACCTAAGCTATCACGTAAAGGTAGAAAACGATTACTGTTTTTCTGCCAATATGGACTCTTTATCGATTTTAATTTTGTCGCTTTTGAAGTCAGTATTTTTGCGTTAGCACCATAACCGCTTTTGAACGTATCTGACCAACCTTCAATGGTATGAGGAAACGCAGTAGTGAAATTGATTTCGAGCGTTCTTTCGAGTTCTGGGTATGTAATTTTGTACGTTGTTACTCCCTTCGATTCACTTAAACTTGTATTTGCAGTATATGAATTTAATTCCTTGTGAGCCAATCGAATGTATTCCATAGAAGGGATTACTTTTATGTTTCCAAGAGGTAAATTTTTAGGATTGATTCTAATCTTATTCCAAAGTTCATTCTCTAACACCGCTTTGTCTAGTTTTATGTTTTGATCAGCTTCAGACTCGAAGTACGAATGTGACTTGATTTCGAATTGATCACGATTGTTTAATTGAGCGTAAACTTGTCCACACCATTCTTGTGAAGAAAAAGAAACTTTAATGGCATGATCATTATCATGAACGGGGTAAAAACTGCTACTCATAATTGAATATGGGTAAATACCTGTCAAATAGTTTTTAGTACTATTTAGTTTGAGTACAGGAATATTATCGCCGCTGCTTCTGTCTGCTTTTACCTGTTTGGTATGATGAAATGGTTCGGTTACATAAATCATTACAGCATTTCCTTCGCGCAATTCTCCATAACGTGCTTGTTCTAGCGTATATGAGGTAATTTCAGCTTCACCGGCATACCAATATTTCTTAAACACTTCAGATATTGGCTTTTTAGAAGTTTCTTTAATTTCGGTTTTCGTGTGAACTGCTAAATCCTTAGCGTGTAAAACTGGTTTTTCTTTGCAGGAAGTCAAAAGTGATATTACAGCGATAGACCCTATTACACCCGACTTCATTTTAATTCTATTTTTCATAATACTCCTATTTTGTAGTAAAATTACTCAAAAGCTGTTAGTTGACCATTGCCATTAACGTTTTGTAAACCAAATGGGTAGGTAGGCCCACAACATTGGTATAAGAGCCTTTTATTTCTTCGATCCCTATAAGTCCAATCCAATCCTGAATACCGTAGGCTCCCGCTTTATCAAAAGGCTTAAACGTATTTACGTAAAATCGAATTTCTTCATTTGATAAATCTTTAAATTTCACGCTGGTACTATGGTTTACTGTTTTCTGATCTTTTACGGTTGTAAAAGAAACCGATGTAATCACTTTATGCCAATCATTAGACAATGTTTTTAGCATTTCAAAAGCTTCATCTGAATTGGAAGCTTTAGCTAGCGACCTGTTCTTGTGCCAGACTACCGTATCTGAAGTAATGAGTATTTCATTGTCCTGAAGATGATTCATAAAAACTGATGCTTTCAATTCGGATAAATAATCTGAAATTTCACCTGCTTGTAAATGAGAAGGATAGACCTCTTCTACGGATTTTAAACGGATTTCAAAATCAAGTTGCAATTCCTTAAAAAATTGCTGTCTTCTCGGAGAGCCTGACGCGAGCACTAGTTTATATCCCTTTAATTGCTCCTGTAGCATACACTAATCATTTGATGCGCTAAAATTATTCGACCAATCGCCTCTTACTTTCAAAACTTGCTCGATAACATCCCTTACGCAAGCATCTCCTCCGTTCTTATGCGAAATATACTTTGCCACCGCTTTGACCTCGGGTATAGCGTCTTGTGGACAGGTTGCCAAGCCCACTAATTTCATTGGGGGAACATCTGGCATATCATCACCCATATAAAGTACATTTTTAAGGTCAATATTGTGCTTGTGTAGATATTCTCGTAGAGGGTCTACCTTGTGGTGAGCACCCATATAAATATCTGTAACACCTAATCCATTAAGTCTTAACCGTACACCCTCGTTCGTTCCACCGGTTATAATACAAACATTATATTTTTTCTGTAAAGCAGTTTTTAAGGCATAGCCATCTTTGACACTCATTTTACGAAGCATTTCACCCTCAGTCGTAATTAATAGCGTGCCGTCTGTAAAAACACCATCTACATCGAAAACAAAGGTGGTTATATTTTTTAGGTGTTCTTTATAGCTCTTTTCCATGGGTTTCCTGAATTGATTTCGTTAAGGTTTGGTATACTTCTTTACTTGTTGTGTTTTGCAGTCGACTCAAATGTTTCTCAATCGTCTTATGGTCATTTCGTTTTGCTGGTCCGGTTTGAGCTTCGAATGGTGTCAACTCCTCAAGCTTCGCGGCCGTCTCTGTAATTAACGGTCTTAATATCTCAAATGGAACATCATTTTTGTTGCATATTCTATTGGCAATTTGAAACATGTGATTCGTGAAATTATTCACAAAAACGGCAGATAAATGGATTGATGCTCGCTGTTTTGATGAAATAGAGTGGATATTATTAGAAATGGCTTTTGCAAGCTCTTTTAATAATTCTAGGTCTTCTAGTTTTTCTGCTTCAATGCAAATGGGAATCGTGCTAAAGTCAACCTTTCTGCCCTTAGAGAATGTTTGAAGTGGATAGAAAATTCCTCTTCGTGCTCTGGCAGGAAGTGCACTTATAGACATACTTCCAGAAGTATGAACGACAAGTTTTTGTGATTTTATAAATTCTTGTGAAACAGAAGATATAGCATCATCACTTACAGCAATAATATAAACATCTGTTTCTTGATCTAAAGATGCTGTAAGAACAATGTTCCTACTGGATAATATTTGGATGACACGAACACTATTTATGTTTGAAAATGCTTGTGAAAGATGATCAGAGACAGTGCCTGTGCCAACCAAAGTAACTTTTATCATAACGTAAATTTAGGTATATTCTGTCTTATCAAACTTCCGATTTTTTCAAAATTTAAAATAATTCATAAAAAAAGAGCCACATGTCATGTGGCTCTTAATCAATTTTGTCAGGTACTTAGCTAAGCACAAGAAACGGTAACATTATGACGGTGACTACTATCACGTGATGATTCTATTGAAATGCTTTTTTCACTTTTTAAAGTATTGAAATTTGCGGCGGTAACTACAATAGTATGATTATGTCCAGAAGTTCCCTGTATAGCATATGTCTTTTCGGTACCAGCGTCAATATCCTCTTTAGAAACCGATAAGGTGTGACCGTGATTACTCGAAATAGCTGTAGCATTGGCACCATTGATGAGACAATCTGAAGCCTCAGGGTCTTCTACTGGCGCTACATCTGTACTGTCATCATTTGAACAACTCATGAGCGCATAAGCAGGCACTGCAATAATAGCAGCACCTAAAGTCTTTTTGATAAATGCTTTTCTGTTCATTTTCATAAGAATTATATTGGTTAATTTTCTGTTCAAATCGGAATTTAGTCGTTTATAGTTGACTAAACGTACATTTGGTTATAACATAGTAACGTAAAATTCTGTAAAAAGTTTTATTAATATTAACAAAAGTGTTTAATCATTTACCATCATAAACCGCTTCTGAAATCATAAAAAGGTAGTATTTTTGTTCGCTGAAAACCAATGCATCTTCCGATGATAGAATCCCTTAAGAAAATTCTCTTCTCCACGCGTTTAATGGCCGTTTTATTTATAGTTTTTGGAGTTGCAATGGGTATCGGAACTTTTGTAGAAAGTAAGTACAGCACCGAAACAGCTCGCATCTGGATTTATAACACCACATGGTTTGAAGCGATCATGGTCTTTTTTGTGATCAATTTTATAGGTAACATGTTTCGATATCGTTTATTCACATGGAAAAAATGGCCAGTACTTACATTACATCTTTCTTGGATTCTCATTATAATGGGTGCCTTCGTGACTCGCTATATCAGTTATGAAGGAATGATGCCTATTCGCGAAGGAAAAACAGAAAAAGTATTTTACTCTGATAAGACTTTTTTAACGGCTTATGTTGATGGCAAAATTGATGGTCAGACAAAGAGAAAACCTCTGGAAGACGACCTTATCGTGACTCCAGAAGCTCTGAAATCTTCACTTCCCTGGAAATATGATTTTAACGGACAGCCCTTTACGATTTCATATAAAGATTTTATCCCAGGTGCTAAGGAGGGATTGATTCCTGATGAAAATGGGACGGAATTTTTAAAGATTGTAGAGGCAGGTACGGGACAACGTGAAGAGCATTATTTAGAAAATAACAAAGTAAATAATGTGCATAATGTCTTATTTGCCTTGAACAAACCAACAGATGGTGCTATCAATATTTTCACCACAGATTCTACTTATCAAATCAAATCACCTTTTGCGGGTAGTTTTATGCGCATGGCAGATCAGTTTCAAGGTCAAGTAGCTCAAGATAGTTTACAAGAATTTCAGCTTCGCTCTTTGTACAATATGGCAGGAATGCAATTTGTGATTCCTGATCCGATGATTAAAGGTAGGTATGGAGTAGTTCAAATTCCAGCGAATGAAATTACAGAACAAAGTCTTTCTGCTCTCGTTGTTGAAATTTCTTCGAACGGAGAAACGGTTGAGCAAAAATTACTAGGCGGTAAAGGAACTTCAAATTTTTCGGAGAAAATCAATGTGGGCGGTTTAGATTTCTCACTGTCTTACGGTTCTAAGGTATATGAACTACCGTTTAGCATTAAGCTCAATGATTTTATCGCTGAGAAATATCCCGGTACCGAGTCAGGCTACGCTTCTTTTATGAGTAAGGTTACCTTGGTAGATGAGCGACCCTTTGACTATGATATTTACATGAATAACATTTTAGATCATAAAGGGTTTCGATTTTTTCAATCAAGTTTTCATCCCGACGAAAAGGGAACAGTACTTTCAGTAAATCATGATCAATGGGGTACTTGGATAACCTATTTGGGTTATTTTTTATTATACGCCGGTTTGATGGGAATTATGTTCTTTGGAAAAACTCGATTTAAGGATCTTACAAGTACATTAGATAAACTTAAAGCAAAAAAGAAAGCATTAACGTCTGTACTATTACTTTTTTTATCCTTTGGAGCATCTGCTCAAGAGCATAGCGCTGATGATGGTCATGATCATAATGTAACTCCTACTCAAACACAAATAGACAGTATCATTGAAACTACTATTGTTTCAAAAGAACATGCCGAAGCCTTTGGAAAGCTAGTGATTCAAGATGATGGTGGGCGAATGAAACCCATAAATACTTTTTCTTCGGAATTACTACGCAAATTGAGTTTAGACGATAAGTTTGGAGACATGAATTCTGATCAAGTTTTTTTGTCAATGATGCTGAATCCGCCTGCTTGGTATAATACAGAGTTCATTGCTGTTGATAAAAAGGGAAAAAACGATAGTATTCGAAATGTACTGGGTATACCTAAAGGACAGGAGTTTATTAAGGCTACGGATTTCTTTGATGATAAAGGCCAGTACAAGTTAGCTCCGTTTTTAGACGATGCTACGACAGCGCTAACACCAAACAAATTTCAACAAGATTTAAAAGATGCCAATATTCGACTCAATCTTTTAGATCAAGCATTAAGTGGTAAAATTGTTAAAATATTTCCACTATTAAATGATGAAAACAATAAGTGGATATCTGCCATA
>CALHCJ010000146.1 GCA_937936275.1 uncultured Flavobacteriaceae bacterium | reverse complement strand
ATAGGATGGTTGTCTGCAATTAAAACTTTAATCATTTTTGATTATTTTTTGGGACAATAAACCTTGGTCAGGTCTGTCTATAATTACTGACATGCAATGTAAGGTTTAATTATCTTATAATAGAACAAAAATTGGACTTTTTTCTTAAAAACCAAGCTTTTTGTGATTTTATTCGATGATTGCACCATTTTGTCGATAAATTACTCAAAAAATGTACTAGGAATCTCACAAACAGGTATCGGAAGCATCTTATGCTGATTTGTAGTATTAAATCTTTTAAAGATCACGAATACCTCTCTTTGCCTTCCTGAAAAGTCGTCGGCGGTTTTCCCAAGATCGTTCATTTCCATAGCCCATTCCAATTCTGGATAGCTGGCTCCAATTTGATCTTCATCGGTGCGATCATCGCCCCATAGGCCATCCGTAGGAGCAGCTTTAATAATTTCGTTATTGACGCCTAAAAATTTTGCGATTTCATAAACCTGTGTTTTTAATAAATCGGCAATTGGACTCAAATCAACACCGCCATCTCCGTATTTTGTGTAAAAACCGACCCCAAAGTCTTCCACTTTATTTCCAGTACCAGCGACCAAATAGCCGTTTAAAGCTGCGAAATAATATAAGGTAGTCATCCGAAGGCGTGCTCTTGTATTTGCTAAAGACATAAAGCGGTCTTCCTCGTTGTCAACGGGCGGCAATTGTGCAACCAGAGTATCAAAAACAGGGGTTAAATTTACCTCTTGTCGGCTCACGGTGTCAAAATTGGTTTTTAACCATTCAATGTGTCTTGAAGCCCTAGTCACTTGGCTTTCCGCTTGATGAATAGGCATTTCTAAACATAAAAGGTCTAAACCTGTTCGCGCACAAAGGGTAGAGGTGACAGCGGAGTCGATTCCGCCAGAAATACCAATAGTGAACCCTTTAATTTTTGCATTTACGGCATAATCTTTTAACCAATTGACTATGTAATCAACTACTTTTTCTGTTTGCATGTGCAGCTAGTTTATTTAATCGTTTAACTTTGTCCTTAAAAATAAAACGAACCTCTCTAAAAATAAAATGTACAGGAAATTACTTTACCATAACACACTCATTTTTACCATATTCATAATTTCATTCCTCTTTGTTCGCTGTAATGATGCCGATAAGGTAAATGAAGAAATTGCAAAAATTGATATTGACGTTACGGTTTCACGTTTTGACCGCGAATTTGCGGAGGCTGAGGTTTCTGATCTTCCCAGGTTAAAACAAACGTATCCCTATTTATTTCCAAAGCAATACCCTGATAGCATTTGGGAGGCTAAATTAAAAGATAGTGTTCAAGTTGAATTGTTTCGCGAGGTAGGTGAGGCTTTTCCAAACTTTGAAACTGAGAAAGAAGACTTAAAATCTGTTTTTCAACACATCAAATATTATTTCCCGAGGTTTAATGTGCCTAGGGTCATTACATTGACCTCTGAGGTTGATTATAACAATCAAGTAATCTTGGCAGATACCTTGTTGCTTATTGGGTTGGATACATACTTGGGTGCAGAGCATCACTTTTATCAAGATATTCAGAATTACATTGCAGCGGGTTTGGATAAGAAATATATAGCTACTGATGTTGCAGATAACTTTGCCCAGAAGGTAGTACCTCGTTTGAATGACAGAACGTTTTTGTCTCAAATGATCTATTACGGTAAGATCTTA
Organism: uncultured Flavobacteriaceae bacterium; assembly: GCA_937936275.1. GTDB lineage: Bacteria > Bacteroidota > Bacteroidia > Flavobacteriales > Flavobacteriaceae > Maribacter_C. The sequence goes on along the minus strand of CALHCJ010000146.1, from coordinate 3,237 downwards.
TATCTTAAGGATAAGCTATTACCGAATAAAGACGAAGCGGTTCGCATGAAATATTCAGAGGAGCAAATGGAATGGGCAATGGCCAATGAAGAACCAATTTGGAGAAATTTTATAGAACAAGAACATTTATATAGCACCGACAGCAACCTTCGCCTACGTTTCTTAGAGCCTGCGCCGTTCTCTAAATTCGGATTGGAATTAGACAACGAATCTCCTGGTCGATTGGGGCAGTATATCGGGTGGCAAATTGTTCGCGCTTTTATGGAGAATAACGAAGTAACGCTACAGCAACTATTACCCATATCTGCTGAAGAAATTTTCAAGAAGTCAAGGTATAAGCCTAGTGCTTATTAACTAATCAAAACAAAATTTTTAACACCGAATTCCTCAATTCATATTTGAAATTAGGTTAAAACTAAAAACACGATGGCAGCTTTACATACTTCAGAAATAACCTTAACCGTAGGTCTTGATGAAAATCGAGTTCCTGAAACTTTGAATTGGTCGGCTCAAGACGGTGGAGTAGATAACGAACAAGCGAAAGCAATGCTTTTGTCTGTTTGGGATAGCAAAAATAAAGAGTCGTTAAAAATTGACTTATGGACTAAAGATATGCCCGTTGATGAAATGAAAATTTTCTTTCATCAAACCTTAGTGTCACTCTCTGATACCTTTATGAAGGCGACACAAGATGAGAAAATGACTGCGCAAATGAAGGATTTCTGTGATTACTTTGCCGAGAAGTTAGAGTTGAAATCGTAAGGTATAGGGTGGTGAAGTATTTTTAAGTGATCGCCGCTATGATTTAAGCCGTTATTCTTTTTCAGCCTTGTAAAGTTCAATGGCTCTTAAATAGTTCATTGCTCCTTTCATGGTCATGTCATTAACAAAACCATCAAGTTCGGGGTGATTTGTTGCAATCCAACTGACCAAAGTATCTCTTTCTTGTGCCCAAGCGTTCCAATCTACATCGATATAATCTAATTCTTCGATCCTTGAAATCTTACCCTCATTAAAACTAACCTTCACATTAAATACTAGCGGGTTGTTTTTTAAAAAAGCATTGCGGAGGTTTTGTTGTGATATAGTAGCTATAATTTGCTGCTGTTGATCTTCCATTTTGATTACTTTATAAGAAGGTTTAAAAACAGAATCCCATTGAAACTGTTCGTAAAAACCATCGCGGCTATAGGGCATGATAAAATCTCCTGCGGTAAGTGTAATGCTATCGTTGACTACTGATTTTAGGGTTTTGAAGTCGCCTTTGTCTCTAGCAGTATAGTAGGTATTAACGGTTTCGTTATGCGTTAATTGCTGCTCTTTACATCCTGCTAAAGAGTATATAAAGAATGCGATAAGAAGTATGTTTTTCATTACTTGAGATTTTTATGGTCTTGTATAAGAATAGTTGCGAGTTCGCACGCAAGGAACTTTCGACGCAAATTCAGAAGTAGCCAACACGTAACTACCTTTGCTTAAGTATTAAACCGCAATTTTTTTATTCATCGTTGATATTTGTTTTACCTATTCTCTGATATACATTTGGGTTATGTTTCTCCATATAAAACTGGGGATGAGGTATTTCTGTAAATCCAAATTTTTTATAAAGCCATTCAGCTGTATCAGTTAATAAAATCCAGCGTCTTAATCCTTGAAGATTGGGATGTTGCATTATTTCATGGATCAACCATTTGCTTAATCCTTTTCCTCTATATTCTTTTAGAACATAAACATCACCTAAATATGCAATCGTTGAATAGTCCGAAATTATTCTAGCAAAGCCAATTTGTTTGTCTTTGTCATAAAGCCCAAAATTCAAAGAGTTTTCAATTGATGTTTGCAAAGTATTCATCGGAATTCCTTTAGCCCAATCAGTTTCGTTTGAAAGAAATTTATGAATGCTTAAAATATCTAATTTACTCTTGTCAGTTGAAATGGAATATTCATTTCTATGTGTTTCTCTAATTTTCAATTCAGTTTTGTTAATTAATGCCACTGGTTCTGTACACAATTATATTTCTGGGTTTGCATATACTTGCAACTCTTTGTAGTCATTGTTGTAAAACGTTTTACTCAGTATTTTATGATTAAATTTAGTTCCTTAAATTCTATTACTTTCTTTTGAATTTTATGGTCAAATTCAAGAGTTAAACGATTTCTTTCGCCATTTTTGAAACTAATATTTTTACTACTTTGAAAATAGGTCTTAAAGCCTTTCTCGTCCTTATCTAATGGTATTTCAAATTCGGATTTAGTGAGTTTTCGTATTCCATTAAGGTGATTTATTGGTTCATTATGGGCTTTTTTTTCATCACGATATGGAAGTCTGAAAGTCCAAGGTAAATTCGGATTTTTTTCGTTTGTAATTATATCGATTGACATTCCTTTTGGAAAATAATTCGGCTGATATATCTGGCTTTGCCCAAAAAGCTCGTCAGTCAATTTTGAGTTGACTAAACACAAGCCAAAAGGTGAGAAATCATTTTTAAAAAATTGTGAACGCTCATAAAGTTTTGTTTTAGAAGTCAATTCGCTTCGTATTTCAGTTTCGTAAATGACCCACAAAACTTCAAGAAAAAAATTTTCAAAATAAAATTTTCGGTTCGTTGTTCCTTGTCCTGGATGAACACGACTACTTCCTTCGGTCAAACCAAACTCAACTAATTTCTCGGCCTCTTTTCCGCCATGAGTCGAAAATATAAATATGTGGTCTATTTCCATATTGGCTGATTCGGTCTAATGTTTTACAACCGTTTAGCTATGAATAGTGCGGGGGCAAACTAGTGTTTGCTTTCCGCCACGCACTTAGCGAAATCTTTTGGTTTTGTTTTTCTTTTTTTGTTCCAAAACGAAATTCTAAAAATTTAGGGACACTATAAATATAAACAGACCTTTTGACTAAGCCCTAGAGTCCGCATTAGGTTTCTGTTTTGTTGTGTATAGTTATTTTTTGAGTTATTATTTTAAATCCAGCATTTTCAATTCTGTATGGTACGAATCCATTCTGGAATGTGCAGTTCCGTCAATCAATAAGATAGTTATCAGCATTGCAATTGTGGTAATGCTAATGGCCCTCCAAGTTGGTGTGTTAATAAACAGAATTAGTAATGCAGCTATTATAATTAAAATCGGAATTACCTTAAATACAACCGTGTATTCTTTTAAAGTGCTTTCAGAACGTTCAATTTCGGATTGATAAAAGGCGGTGGCATCAGAATTAAATGCTTTTTCAAATTG
>CALHCJ010000145.1 GCA_937936275.1 uncultured Flavobacteriaceae bacterium | reverse complement strand
ATAGAACTACTTCGTCCATTTTTTGAATCGGAAGCTATTGAAAAGATTGGTCAGAATTTGAAGTATGATATTAAGGTTCTAGATAAATATAAAATACAGGTAAAAGGGAAGTGCTTCGATACTATGTTAGCCCACTATTTAATTAATCCTGATATGCGGCATAATATGGATGTCCTTTCTGAAACCTATCTGAACTACACTCCAGTTTCTATTACTGAATTAATTGGCAAAAAAGGAAAGAATCAACTTTCAATGCGTGATGTTCCTCTGGACAAGCAAACAGAATATGCGGTTGAAGATGCGGATATTACATTTCAATTAGCACAACACTTTCGACCTGAATTAAGTGAAGCTAAGACCGAAGAGCTTTTCAACACTATCGAAATTCCCTTACTACATGTTTTAGCTGACATGGAATTGGAGGGCGTTAATTTGGACGAAAAGTTTCTGAATTCGCTTTCCGAAGATCTGAATACCGACATTGCATCCTTAGAAAATAATATTTATGAAGCAGCTGGTGAAGAGTTTAATATCGGTTCGCCGAAACAATTGGGTGAAATACTATTTAATAAAATGAAATTGGTTGACAAACCTAAAAAGACCAAAACAGGGCAGTATTCTACAGCTGAAGATGTTTTGTCTTATTTAGCCAAAGACCATGAAATTATACAAAATGTATTGGATTATAGAGGACTTGCCAAACTAAAAAGCACCTATGTAGATGCACTTCCTTTACAAGTGGAAAAAAGTACAGGGCGTGTGCATACTGATTACATGCAAACGGTTGCCGCAACTGGAAGGTTAAGTAGTAACAATCCGAATTTACAAAACATCCCGATTCGAACAGAAAGAGGTCGCCAAGTACGTAAGGCCTTTATTCCTAGAGATGAAAATTACACCTTGTTAGCAGCAGATTATTCGCAAATCGAACTTCGAATTATAGCTGCCTTAAGTGAAGAAACGACGATGATAGAAGCTTTTAAAAACGGAGAGGACATTCATACTTCAACAGCCTCCAAAGTTTTTAATGTACCGCTAGAAGAGGTAACCAGAGAACAACGTAGTAATGCAAAAACAGTGAACTTTGGTATCATATATGGCGTTTCTGCATTCGGTTTAAGCAACCAAACTGATCTTTCTCGTTCAGAAGCAAAAGAATTGATTGAAACCTATTATAAAACCTATCCTAAGCTCAGAAACTACATGAGTGAGCAAGTAGACTTTGCTCGAGATAATGGCTATGTACAAACTGTATTAGGAAGACGCAGATATTTAAAAGATATTAACGGTAGTAATGCTATTGTAAGGGGTGCTGCAGAACGAAATGCTGTGAACGCTCCGATTCAGGGTAGTGCAGCTGATATCATTAAGATTGCAATGATCAATATCAATAACAAGCTAAAGAAAGATAATTATAAGTCTAAAATGCTTTTACAAGTTCATGATGAATTGGTTTTTGATGCTCATAATACTGAATTAGACCAACTACAAACCATGGTTAAGACCGAGATGGAAAACGCATACAAATTAACCGTTCCGTTAGATGTCGAGATAGGCTTAGGAAAGGATTGGCTGGAAGCACATTAAACGAAAAAGACAGCTAAGAAAAGCTGTCTTTTTAAGTTATTATTTATTTAATTTCTACTCTCCAGTTTCTATGATAAAATATAATTTACCGGAAACGGTAACGTCATTGATTCTCATATTATCTACTTGAGTAGTTAAATATTTACCTTCGATTGCCGCATCATATGTTATGGTCTCAGACTTAAAATTTAAAGTTAATTGCTCGTTATCAAAATCGAAGGTGCCGTTTTTATCATCGTACTGAGGAGCGCAACTTACATCAACACCTTCCTCTGTAGAGGTAGCTTGCAAATATCTCATTCCGTCACTATAAGAAACAGTCTGATCTGATTTAAAAGTAAACTCAATAGGATCACATCCTTTAGATACTAATTTAAGTATTGCATCTTTCGCCAAAAGAGATGCTTCTTCAGGGCTATTAGCGCTTGGTTCAAAATCCCAAATATGCTAATGACCTTCTAAGGCCATTCGAGCTTCTTCGTTTTCGTCTTTTTCACATGAAATTGCAATCATCAAAATAGCTGCAACTAAAATTTTAGGGAACTTCATAGTTGTTATTTTTAAATTTGGCGCAAGATATTTTGCACTGGACTTTTTTCCTTAAATATTCGATTTACGCAACGTATCATCGCTTAAAAGACCATTTTATTAGAAAGGTTTTGGCTAACAAATACAGCTAGTCAGCGATAAACACTGTATTTCTTTACCATTCAGCCGGGGTTTTATATGCAAAAAATAACCAGTCCATTTGAAATAAGTTAACCTTTCATTACAGAAAATTTTCTAACATTTTTTTATGATTGTATTCGTACTAAGCTAAAAATATGCACGTTATGTAGAGACCAAACTACGACTCATGAAAAAGTGCTTATTGTCCCTAGCATTCCTATTATTTACTTTTACAATAAACGCCCAGACTGGCGAAGCTTATCAGAAGAATACGGAGCAAAAGGTTTCTAATTCAATTAAAATTAAGGTGTTTCCCAACCCAGCGGTGAATGTGGTCAATATTCTTGGTCTTGCCAACAGCAATCAAGCCAGCATCAGTATTTCAGACTTATCAGGAAATATAGTATTGCAACGTCAATGGGCAATTCGAAACAAATCAGTTAGCATACCTGTACCCAACTTACAAGCTGGTATTTATGTTGTTAGCATTCGGTCACCTGAGCAGCAATTACAAACAAAGTTTTATAAGAAATAAAAAAGCCCTTCCAATTGCTGAAAGGGCTTTTTTTTTAATTCAGTATAAATTTTAGAATTTTTCAAAAATTAGGGAACCTTCTCCATCAAAATTTGGAATATCTAAATCTGTGGCATCCGCTGTCATAATATTGCCTTCAATGGTTACACTAACATTTACCACTTCTCCAGCTTGATCTATTATGCTTAACACTTCCCCGTCATAGGTATATGTGCTAGCTTCTGTATCACTCTGCGTTGGACAAGGCACTTCTAGACCTGTCGCTGTCGCGTTAATTTCTAAATAGTTAACCGCATTTTCCGCAATTAGTGTAAGATCTTGATTAAAAGTAAAAGTCAAAATGTAACAATCTTCAGCAGTTAAATTTGCCAAAATCTCAGCTCCTAAGTTTACATTAGAACTATTTGGGTTAGCCGCTTGAAATTCTGAAGCTCTCCAAGAACCTTCAATGGCCTGTTCGTCAGTCTGAGCCTCCTCCATTTGATTATTCTCGTCTGTTGAACAAGAGATTATCATTACTGAAGTGACCAATAGTAGAAATAAATTATGTTTCATTAGGTTGAATTTTAAGGACTTATTTACCCAGAGAACGTAAAATGGTCATGAATATTACCAAAAAAATAAACTTTTACTACGCGCAAGAGCTACAGCCGTTACTGGTTCAATAAATATTTCTTAACCTTTGAAGCCGAGTTTACTCTAATTTGTTAACAACATTTGATACAAAACATAACTTTATTTGCTTCTGATAAAATCAACAAAAGATCTTATTATTGCATCTTGTAATTAGAAAAAAGTATTTGAATAAAAATTCTAAAAATAATCTCAAACAAGCATTTGTATATCAACTTAATAATTGTACATTTGCACCCCGTTTATTGGGATTGAAGTATTTAATCGTTAAATAAAGTAGTAGTGGATACATTAAGTTATAAAACTGTTTCAGCAAATAGAAAGACCGTTGACAAGCAATGGTTGTTAATTGATGCTGAGGGTCAAACACTTGGTCGCTTGTCTTCTCAAGTCGCAAAATTGCTTAGAGGAAAGCACAAACCAAATTATACTCCCCATGTTGATTGTGGCGATAATATTGTGATTATCAATGCTGAAAAAGTAACACTTTCGGGTAACAAGTGGGATCAAAAAACATATTCACGCTATACGGGCTACCCAGGTGGTCAACGATATACCTCAGCAAAAGAGTTATTGGAGAAAAACCCAGGTCGTATTGTTGAAAAGGCAGTTAAGGGTATGCTTCCAAAAACTAGATTAGGTGCAGATCTTTTTAGAAACCTGAAGGTTTATGTAGGTCCTAATCACGATCAAGAAGCACAAAAACCAAAAGCAATCAACTTAAACGACTTGAAGTAATGGAAACGATACACAAAATAGGAAGAAGAAAAACAGCCGTTGCTCGTGTTTATCTTTCTGACGGAAAAGGAAAAATTACAATCAATTCAAAAGATTTGAAAGATTACTTTCCTACAGCCACCTTACAATATAAAGTAAACCAACCTTTTACATTAACGGACACCGTAGGTAACTATGACGTCAAAGTCAATGTTTATGGAGGAGGAATCACTGGACAAGCAGAAGCAATTCGTTTAGCACTGTCTAGAATTATGTGTGAGATTGAGCCTGAAAACAGATTAACTCTTAAACCAGAAGGTTTATTAACAAGAGACCCACGTATGGTAGAACGTAAGAAATTCGGTCAGAAAAAAGCCCGTAAGAAATTTCAGTTCTCTAAACGTTAATACAAAATTATCAGGTGTCTCTTCGGAGATACCTTTTTATATATTTCACCTTGAAACGAGTTCAGGGTCTAACAAGTTCATTGAAAGTTTTCT
>CALHCJ010000144.1 GCA_937936275.1 uncultured Flavobacteriaceae bacterium | reverse complement strand
GGTCAGAAAAAAGCCCGTAAGAAATTTCAGTTCTCTAAACGTTAATACAAAATTATCAGGTGTCTCTTCGGAGATACCTTTTTATATATTTCACCTTGAAACGAGTTCAGGGTCTAACAAGTTCATTGAAAGTTTTCTGAATATCAGAAGACAATTAAAAATCCAAAGTCCATTATTTCTAAACGGACTAAGGTATTGATTCTGAATTCAATTCAGGACAAGTTAGTTTAGCATCTAAATGTTAGAGGCTATCGTCGATTGATGATTACCGCTCTAATGTTGCTAATTCAAAAGAACGTAAACTAAATTTAAAATGGCGAAAGTCGAAGTAAAAGATTTATTAGAAGCGGGTGTACATTTTGGTCACCTTACAAGAAAGTGGAATCCTAATATGGCGCCCTACATCTACATGGAGCGTAACGGAATTCATGTTATCAACCTTTACAAAACGGTTGCAAAGTTAGACGAGGCTAATGAAGCCCTTACTAAAATTGCGGCTTCAGGAAGAAAAATTCTTTTTGTAGCCACCAAAAAACAGGCTAAAGATATAGTTGCTGAAAAAGTAGCGAATGTCAACATGCCTTATATCACTGAGCGTTGGCCTGGTGGAATGTTAACCAACTTTGTAACTATTCGTAAATCAGTTAAGAAAATGACTGCTATTGATCGAATGAAAAAGGATGGTACTTTTCTTAGCCTCTCGAAAAAAGAACGTTTACAAAAAGATCGTTTAAGAGCGAAACTAGAAAAGAACTTAGGTTCTATCTCAGAAATGACTCGTTTACCTGGTGCCCTATTTATTGTTGATACGATGAGAGAGCACATTGCAGTGAAGGAAGCTCAGAAACTGAACATTCCGATTTTTGCAATGGTCGATACGAATTCTGATCCGCGTGATGTTGATTATTTGATCCCTTCAAATGATGATGCTTCAAAATCAATCAACATTATAATGACTGAAGTTACCAATGCAATCGCCGCAGGTTTGACTGAACGTAAATCTGAAAAACAGGGAGAAAAAGAAGGTAAAGAAGAAGCTCCAAAAACGGCTCCTAAAGCAGAAGTAAAAGCTAAACCAGAAAAATTACAACCTAGTCCAGCAAACGTTGAGACAGAAGCTCCAGCGGTAATAGCGAACGCACCCGAGGTTAAAGTTGATGTAGAGGCAACAAAAGAAGCTGTTAAAGAAGCACCGAAAAAAGCTACAAAGGCGAAAGCTTCAAAAGGAGATGATTTAACCAAGATTGAAGGTGTAGGACCAAAAGCTGCCGAAGCCTTATCGAATGCTGGTATCGATACTTTTGCTAAAGTAGCCAAAGCTGATGCCGACAAGATGAAAGAAGTCTTAACGGAGGCCAGTTCAAGAATGGCTCATTTAGATCCGACCTCATGGGCGAAGCAAGCTCAAATGGCTGCTGATGGAAAATGGGATGAATTGAAAGAGTGGCAAGATAGTGTTAAGGGTGGGGTTGAGTAAACTTCAAAAAATAAAGGAATACTAAAATAGATTTCCGCATTTGCGGAAATAAAAATAAATACGCTAATTATGGCAAAAATTACCGCCGCAGAAGTAAACAAGTTAAGAAAAGCTACTGGCGCAGGAATGATGGACTGCAAAAATGCTTTAGTAGAAGCTGATGGAGATTTTGACAAAGCAATTGAAGTCTTACGTAAAAAAGGACAAAAAGTAGCTGCAAAAAGAGCTGATAGAGATTCTTCTGAAGGAGCTGCAATCGCAAAAGTGAATGCAGATCAAACTGCTGGTGTTGCAATCGTTTTAGGTTGTGAAACTGACTTTGTTGGAAAAAATGAAAAATTCGTAGCGCTAGCTAATGATTTGGCTGATGTCGCCTTACAATATGATTCTAAAGAAGCATTTTTAGCAGCTGACTTCGGAGGCATGACCGTAGCTGACAAACTGATCGAGCAAACTGGTGTTATTTGTGAAAAGTTAGATATCACGGCTTTCGAAAAATTAGAAGCTGCGTATGTTGGTAGCTATGTTCATATTAATAAGATTGCTGCTTTAGTCGGTTTATCTGCAAAAGTAGATTCTGCTGAAGTTCTTGGTAAAGACCTTTCTATGCAGATTGCATCAATGGGAGCTACTACCTTATCTTATAAAGATTTTGATCCGGCGTTTGTTGCTGCTGAAACAGAAGCTAGAATAGCTGTTATCGAAAAAGATAATGAAGAGCTAGGTCGTTTAGGAAAAACACTTAAAAATGTGCCGCAGTATATATCTATGGCTCAATTAACAGATGACGTTCTTGCCAAAGCTGAAGAAGATGCAAAAGCGCAATTGAAAGCTGAAGGAAAGCCCGAGCAAATTTGGGATAAAATTCTTCCAGGTAAAATGGAACGCTTTATTTCTGATAATACCACTTTGGACCAAGAGCAATGTTTGTTAGACCAAAATTTTATCAAAGACGAGAAAATTAATGTTGCCAAATACGTTGAATCTCATGGAGATGTATCGGTTACTGATTTTAAACGTGTAAGCGTTGGATAACTTGAAATTACACTAACTCAAAAAAAGAACCGCTATACATGTATTGTATAGCGGTTTTCTTTTTTAAAAGAAAGTCTTGATTACTATCATTTTGATCGTATCATAATATCTCCATTCATGGTTTTGAAAAGTAATTCAGAACCACCGCCACCAATAGCACCGGTCACCCATTTATCGACATTAACTTTATAAACACCTGAGGAAGTTCTTTTCTCTTCTTTTTTTATATCCCGAGTCATTTTGATTTCATAATCCGTGTAAATCTCTCCGTTATCTGTTTTGGCCTTAATATTTGCCGCAAGATTCTTAGGAAAGGTAATATCTAAATCTCCATTTAAACTTGTAAACGCCATAGGAGACTTTTCGTAACCTTTCGTAAAAGTCACAACAATATCTTTATTCAATGCATCTGCGATGACTGAACCCCCTATGTTAGTTAAGGTTATGGCCCCATTGAGATTACTGATTTCCATTTCACCAACAACTCCTTCTACACTAATATTACCACTGTTTGTCGCCCTTAGGTCTAACGAGAAATTTTCTGGTATTCGAATTTTGAAATCTACCCGCTTGTTTTGCTTTTTAGATCTTACAACCACTTTATTATTAAATTCTTCAACGCTAAATTCTAAAGAAGTATCACCTATTCTTCGCATGCCATCTTTTGTTTTAGCTGGTTTTGAACTTGGAGTACTTGCAGTCTCAATAATCACATCTTTTCCTTTATGAGCAATAACAGTAATAGAACCATAAAGCAGTCCGATTTTCAAATGCCCTTCTTCACCTGGTTGGGATAAGGGAATGGTTATAGATTCTCCACTCTCCGTTTGTGCATTGGTTCTCTCAACACAAACAAATAAAACTAAAAAACCAATAATATATATTATTCTATTTCTCATCATTTATTTTTTTAAAGTTGCGTCACCATTTAGCAAGTTAAAATCTAATTTGATTCCACCGCTACCAATCCGATAGGATTGATTTGAACTTAAATTATATTTTAAACCCTTTCCACTTTTACTTTTCTTTTGAACCAGTTCAGCTTTTAACTTGGCGGTATCATAATTCGTAAACATATCACCATTTAAACTTTTGAAAGACACATCTGCATTAAGGTCATCTTTGAAAGTAACATTTACATCACCATTTAAAGAATTGTACTTAGAGTCTCCGGTAGGGTTTTCAAAATAGGTAATATTAATATCTTTATTCAAAGCATTCACATCAGTTCTACCTGTGATATTATGCAGCGTAATTGCACCATTTAGATTGCTAACAATGATTTCATCACCTTGAACATCTTTTGCATAAATATCGCCATCGTTCATAGTGCCCAGCTTTACGTTCGTATGTTTTGGCACCTTCAATTTTATATCAAGGTAATACTCATATTTTGGCTGTTCCCACTTACCATTGCGTCTCTCGTTGACATACCTACCAAGTGTCGTGTCAAAATGATTCCAAGGCGATTCTAGGTATACATAAATACGATTTTCTACTTCTTCTATCTTCAACTGTATATCGCGCTTACCTTCATCTAAACGATTTTCACTTTTGGCTGAAATTGATTTTTCTACCTCTATTTTAATAGTACTGCCGTTATAACCTTCGACGCTAATTGGTCCGTTTACATTTTGAACAACGAGCATATTTTTTGATGAATTAGAAGAAAAGCTTATTTCTTCTTTAATCGTTTCACTAGATTTTTGAGCTACCAATAAATGGCAACATAAAAAACCAAATAGCATTGTACTCATTTTAATTGTTTTCATGATTGTTCGTTTTTTGATTGTTTATATAATATGATTGATTGATTCTTCTAATTTTCGTTTTACTGTATTGTTAATATCTGGTTTCTCTAGTAGTTGCTTCATAGATTCTACGGATGTCTTTTCTTGCAAGGCAACCATCAAATCTGCTAGCGCGATCTGAACTAACGGAGAATCTTGAAAGGCAATAGATTTTACAAGTCCCATTCTAACTTCTGGTGTTTCTACGTACTTAGACAATGATTCAAGTGCTACCAATCTGACATTAATATTCGGATCATTATTTAAAGTTGTAAAAAGGGCTTCTATAATACGTTCGCTAGCATCATTCAATTTTGCAGCTTCATTCACCCCTTGTAACCTTTTATTGGCCGAATTTTGTTCTAATAAGGTTAATACCAATTGTCCTCTTACCTCTTCTGTTTCAGTGTTAGTATCAGTTACCCTAGTCTCTTTTACAGCGGGGGTTGAAGGATTTGATTTTAACATATAACCCAAACCTAAACCCAATGTCAACAGTAACATTCCAAAAGCGAGTTGTGGCTTTAGAAAAGACCCAAAAAAAGATTTTAGACGTTCTATCCTGTTGGAAGTTATTGGCTTTTTCTTTTCAACTTCCTCATTCAACATATTAAAAAAAGAAATGTCCATTTTTTCAGATGGAACAGGAACTTCTACCCTATCGATTTGCTTCCAAGTACTGTTCATAGCATCAAACTCTTTCTGAAGTTCAGGGTGCTCTTGAAGGTACTTTTCGAATTTAGATTTTTCATTTTCATCAAGTTCACCTGATAAATACTCCATCATCCATATTTCATATTTCTCTTGTTGCATAACTATCTTGTTTCCAGTTTTAGAAAAATTGACCTTAAGTCTTTCAACGCTCGGTGGGCTTTCACTTTTGCCGTGCCTTCTGTACATCCTAAAATTTCTCCTATTTCACTAAATTTCATTTCCTTGAATTTGCTTAAAACCAGAATTTCTCTTTTTTCTGGTGGTAAAATTTTCATCGCATGATTCAAAACGGAAATATCATCTTTGCGCTGCATCCCCTTTTCTACTGTATCTGAATCTTCAAGTTTATACTCCACTGTCGATATCTCACTTTTATTGAATGCGATTTTATTTTTTCGATAATAATCATAATTAACATTTCTTGCTGTTCGAAACATCCATGCGGTAAAAGAACCGTCACCTGTAAAGGTGTGTTTATATTTCAGTATGCGTACAAATACATTTTGAACCAAATCTTCACTAAGAGAAGCATCGCTATTCATGTTGTAAAAGAATCCAAAAAGTCTCTTTTTATGACGCTCATATAAGAGTCCAAGCTTGTCAAGATCTCCTGATTTCACTTTAAGCATTAATGCGTTGTTGGTTAATTCTTGCATTTCTGTTTTTAGTCTACAATAGGGTAAACTGCAATTTTAGCACATGGTTACAAAAAATATCGACTTTTTTTAAAGGTACTTTTTTAAATAAAAAAAGACGCTACCTGGGTAGCGTCTTGACTTAAATTCAGGTTTTAGAAAGGTTAATTCTTCATCCAAGCATTTCTTAAAGCTATTTGTTCTGGCGTTGCAGTTTCTGCGGGTATTATTTTCTCCACCATAACTACGGGAGTACCAGCTTTTCCTTCCAAAGTAATTTCCTTTTCATCTCTTAAAACAACCATCGAAACTTCTGTTTCTGGCGGCCAAACGAAACTTTCTTGTAAAATTGGTCCGATACCTTCTAAGGTAACAGTTGTGCCATTAATGCTTTTGATAACATCTCCACCTTGAGCACCAAGATCTACTAAAAAGCTGCTCAATGCTATACCTTTTCGAATATAAATAGCATCATTATTTGATGGATCGGCATCAATAAAAGGTACTTCTTGATCTAAGAAAAAACGACCGCAAGGCTGTTCAGTCTTTCCAGAGGTAAGTCCCACTTTATCGAAATATATATTATAATCTATAGGCGTATCTCCAATGACATGAGTATCAAAAAAGTCGCGTAATTCAGGATATGTCATTGCAACAATCTCATCAATAAGCTTATTATCTTCAAAAGGTGTCATATCTCCATATTTCTTAGAAAGTTCCTTCATCAACCATAACACTCCTTTCTCCCCACCACTCCATTCACGAAGTTGTATATCGAGCGCCATATTAATTAATGCACCTTTTTCATACACATTTGCATAATTATCTTTGTACGGTTCCTCTAAAACATTTTTGCTCATTACCGTAAAAGACATGGCATCATCATAGCCTTTTGCATTACTAATTTTATCCATGATACGCTTGTAAAAATCCGTTTCATCAATCAAACCTTGTTGAATTTGAAACAAGTTTGCAAAATACTCGGTGGTACCCTCGTACATCCAAAGATGCTGAGACATTTGTGGATCATTGAAATCAAAATATTGTACTTCTTTCGAATGTACATTTAAGGGAGTCACGATATGAAAAAATTCATGCGAAACCACATCTACCATTGCTTGCTCTAGACGCTCTTTGGGCATCGCTTCCGGTAGCACCACTACTGTTGATGTATGATGCTCTAGAGCTCCGAAACCTCCAGCGTCGGCATCACCCATTTGTGATAAGTACAGTAAAATAGAATACTGCTTGGTACCGTCAATATCACCTAAAAAGGTTTTTTGAGCAGTCATCATTTTTTCCATACGATCTTTTAAGCTAGCCGCCGTGTAAGTACCATTAGGAGAATAAACACTCAAGGTTACCGAAATATCATTAATCTGAAAAGTTTCAGAATTCGGTTTTGTATAAAAAATAGGGTTGTCAATCACCTCGAAATATCGACTTGCAGAAAAAACATCCTTATTATCTAAGGCACCCTCCATTGTCTTTTTAGTCAACGAAGTAGTCGCCGTTAAGCTCCTTGGTTTAGAGACTGAAATAGTATACGGTACTTCCTTTAAGTTCTTGAAATATCCAACAAAGCCATGTAAATTCAATACGAAATTTTCGCCTGCTAAAATATTAGTTCCCGAGGGAGAAAAAACAGGTTCTTCTTGCTCTCGCTCTGTATCGTAGGTATCGTTAACCCAATAGCTAATTTTATCCAAAGTTTTACCGTTTGAAATGTTCCACGTATTGTCATCCATTTTTGAAACAGACAGCTCTTTTCCGTCATAATCTAAAGCCTTTAAATTTTCTAGATACTTACCATAATTATCTTCGCTGTAAGTGCCCGGAACCGTTTTAGGAATGTAAAATATAACTTCATCCGAAGTAAAAGCACCCGGATTAATTTCAACCATTACTTTATCATCAACAACATTTACTAAATCTAAGGACACCAAGATGGGGGTTTTTTCAGCGGTAAGCAATACTTTCGAAGCACCACAACTGTAAAATAATATACTAACTAGAACTATAAGACTTACTCTTCTCATTTTATTATTTTTATATGGATGAAAAGTCATCCTCTTTAAAATTGGTTTGCAAGATTATGAAAAAGAACTCGCTCGCACCTCAATATTTGCAAATAATTAAGGAAACATATGGTAAGAAGCGAAAGTGAATCATAATTATTTTTGATTATTTTTGTTCGAAATATCTAATCAATGCAATACAAAAGAATTCTTTTAAAACTAAGTGGTGAAGCTTTAATGGGCGAAAAGCAATACGGTATAGATCCTAAGCGAATTGCAGAATATGCTGATGAGATTAAGGAAGTTGTGGAAAAAGGAATTGAAGTTGCCATTGTTATTGGTGGAGGAAATATTTTTCGAGGCTTAGCA
The DNA here is from genome assembly GCA_937936275.1 of uncultured Flavobacteriaceae bacterium. Taxonomy (GTDB): domain Bacteria; phylum Bacteroidota; class Bacteroidia; order Flavobacteriales; family Flavobacteriaceae; genus Maribacter_C. The sequence continues at coordinate 1,478 of CALHCJ010000144.1, read as the reverse complement.
GGCGCAGCGACTGGAATGGATCGTGTTCAAGGTGATCATATGGGAATGTTAGCAACCGTTATTAATGCTCTAGCCCTACAAAGTGCTTTAGAACTCAAAAATGTAGAAACGAGAGTTCAAACGGCTATCAAAATTAACGAAGTTGCGGAGCCTTTTATTCGCAGAAGAGCAATGCGCCATTTAGAGAAGGGACGTGTTGTTATTTTTGGTGGTGGCACAGGAAACCCTTATTTTACTACTGATTCGGCAGCAGTGTTACGTGCCGTTGAAATAGAGGCAGATGTTATTTTAAAAGGAACTCGCGTCGATGGTATTTATACCTCTGACCCAGAAAAAGATAAAACTGCAACTAAATTTGATTCAATCTCGTTCGCAGATGTGTTATTAAAAGGATTGAAAGTTATGGATACCACAGCCTTCACTTTAAGTCAAGAAAATGAACTTCCTATAGTTGTTTTCGATATGAATACGAGAGGAAATCTTTTAAAAATTGTTGACGGTCAAAATATTGGCACCGTAGTAAATGTATAATTTGGCATAATTTCTGTCAGCTAGTTATTAAATTATAGATTATGAACGAAGAAATTACTTTTATACTCGAATCAGCGAAAGAAAGCATGGATGCAGCCATGAAACATTTGGAAAAAGAGTTTATAAAAATTCGTGCGGGCAAAGCTAACCCCTCTATGTTATCTAACGTAAAAGTTGATTATTACGGAACACAGACTCCGCTATCACAAGTGGCCAATGTCAATACGCCAGATGGTCGAACGATTTCTGTTCAACCTTGGGAAAAGGGTATGCTTCAAGAAATCGAAAAGGCAATTATGAATGCCAATTTGGGTTTTAATCCAATGAATAATGGCGATATGGTTATCATAAATGTACCACCATTGACCGAAGAACGCCGGCGTGAACTCGCAAAACATGCAAAAGCAGAGGCAGAAGATGCCAAAGTAGGAGTGCGTAGCGCCAGACAAGACGCTAACAAAGAAATCAAAAATCTAGATGACGCTTCAGATGACTTAAAGAAAAATGCAGAAGCTGATGTGCAAGAGCTAACAGATCAATACACAAAAAAGATTGATGTTTTCTTAGAGAATAAAGAAGCGGAAATAATGAAAGTATAACCCTAGCTTTCAAACTAAATATGAATTAGAAAAGCGGCTTAATAGTCGCTTTTTTGCTTCTTTAAAAGTAATTTGATTTCAATCAAGCTATTCTAGGAACACACAACTTCGTTTTTTACCTTTGCCAGCGAGAAAATAAGGAATGGCAAAGAAAATACCTCAAGGCTTTTGGGCAATTACGGCAAGAATCATTCTTCGAAATAGAATTTTGATTCTACTTTTGGTAGCTGCTTTCACAGTTTTCTTAGGAATGCAATGGAAAAACATGCGTTTTTCTAGTTCTCAAGCCAACCTATTACCTGACGATCATCCGGTTAATGTAGAATACCAATCTTTTTTAGACAAATT
>CALHCJ010000143.1 GCA_937936275.1 uncultured Flavobacteriaceae bacterium | reverse complement strand
GGATAGCCAAATTCTTTTGAATGTACTTAAACCAACTTGGATGTACTACAATACAATCATCTAAAAAACCATACAAGCAAGAGACCTTATCTGTTGAAAAAGATTTATTTGATAATTCTAATATTAGTTTATCTTTTTGACTAGGGCTTGGGCTTTTAGGCAACCCATTTCTATCCTAAAGTGAAAAATCAGCGCATCTCGTTTGATTGGAGGAGCTTCACTTTATTACCTCTATTAACCTCACCATTTTTCAACTTCTTTTCTCGTATTTCGTACCTCTGACTTTACTTTGAATATTTCTTAATCACATTTTTGCCCAACTGACTCATATGAACCTCATCGGGGCCGTCAGCAAGTCGTAACATTCTTCCAGCGGCATAAAAGTGCGCCAATGGTGTATCGCTGCTCACCCCTTTACCACCCATTATCTGCATTGCTCTATCTACCACACTTAAGGTCATGCTCGGTGTCACAATCTTAATCATAGCGATTAAATCTTTAGCTTCTTTGTTGCCCAGTCGATCCATTTTATCAGCGGCTGATAATACCAACAAACGCGTTTGTTCTATCTCGCAAGCTGACTTGGCCACATCTTGACGAATACTGCTGTAAGTATCTAACGATCTTCCAAACGGTTTACGTTGGGTGGTTCGCTCAGCCATTAATTCTAAAGAACGTTGTGCCATACCAATCAATCGCATACAATGGTGTATTCTACCCGGACCTAAACGCCCTTGGGCTATGGCAAAACCTTGCCCCTCTCCTACCAACAAGTTTTCTTTGGGTACTCTTACCTTATCTAAAACTATTTCTGCATGCCCCTCTGGAGAATCATTATAACCAAAAACAGTCAAGGGTCTGATAATTTTTAAACCTGGGGTATCCATAGGAACCAAAATCATACTTTGTTGCATATGCCGGGGTGCATCGAAATCTGTTTTTCCCATGACAATGGCAATCTTGCAATTCGGATCCATTGCTCCTGACGACCACCATTTTGTTCCATTGATGATATAATCATCGCCATCCGCAACGATCGAAGTTTCAATATTGGTAGCATCAGAGGAAGCTACTTCAGGTTCGGTCATTAAAAAGGCAGAACGAATTTCTCCATTCAATAAAGCCTTGAGCCATTGTTCTTGCTGCGCTGGAGTACCGTATTTTGCCAATACTTCCATATTGCCCGTATCGGGAGCACTACAGTTAAAGATTTCTGAAGACCATATCGTTCGCCCCATTAACTCCGCCAACGGAGCATATTCCAGATTCGTTAATCCCGGACTCAAATCGCCATAGGCTTTTGGAAGAAATAAATTCCATAAGCCAGCATCTTTTGCCTTTTGCTTTAATACTTCTAAACCTGACCATCGTTGCCAAGCATTATCAGGATTTCTATGAAAGGCTTCTACCTCATGCTCAATTGGCGTAACATTTTTAGCGATAAACTGTTTGAGTTTTTTCTGAAGTTCTCTAGATTTCTCTGTGTATTCGAAGTTCATGAATGCGTTTTACTGATTAAATTCTAATGTTCCTAGGTTCTCAACTCCGCAAAAAGTGATGGTATGCTATGATTCCTTGCTTATCCTGAGATTAAATAACCTCCATCCGCAGCATAAACCCCACCAGTCATGTATGAGCCAGCATCCGATGCTAAAAGCATTACTACACCAGCCATTTCATCAGGTTCTGCCATTCGTTTTAAGGGTACCATTTGATTGTAACCTTCAACCAATTTTTCATTCGACCAAAGACTTTCGCTAAACTTTGTTTTTATGAGCCCCGGACAGACTACATTAGAGCGTATACCATAACGCCCCCATTCTTTGGCTTGGTTTTTTGTCAGCATAATCAATGCTGATTTTGTCATACTGTACAATCCCAATCGAAAGCCGGGGTGAATCCCTTCAACAGAAGAAATATTGATAATACTGCCGCTTCCATTGGCTTTCATATGAGGTTGCACCAGATTAGATAGTAGCCAAGGTGCTTTCACGTTGACATTCATTATTTTATCAAATACTTCTTCACCCGAGGTCTCTAAAGGTCCGTAAAACGGATTGATGGCAGCATTATTTACCAAAATATCAATACGACCATATTTCGCTATGGTGTTAGTAACGAGTGCTTCGCGCTGTTCTGCATCACCAATATGGCAAGCAATGCCTATAGCTTCTAAACCTGCTTCTTGAAACTCCTTAGCAATAGTACCAACTGCATCTTGTTTTCTACTACTAATCACCAATTTTGCTCCGTTCTCTGCCAATCCTCGGGCAATAGACAACCCAATACCTTTACTGGAACCGGTAACAATTGCTACCTTTCCAGAGAGGTCAAATTTTTGTTTTATACTGCTCATAATTCCTTATTCCTTGATGGTTGTTTGATTTACGCTTTTCTCAATTCGACTAAGTTCTGAATAAAATTTCTGGACCTTTTGCTTTTTAGTTATTCAATCAAACAAAAACTTTTTTATCACTTCCGATGGTTAAAGCTTCTTTATTGTCCATCAAGATTTCTGCCAGACCACTCGTTTTTGGCAGTTCGTATTTGAAGTAGAACTGCATCGCATGAATTTTGCTTTCGTAAAACTCGGTGCTATTTTCTTTGCTTCCAGTAATCAAAGCATTTTGCGCTTCTCTTGCGATGTCTAACCATAACCAAGCCACTAGTATATTGCTAAAAAATTCCATAAACGGAGTGGCATCCGCTAGAAAGCGCTGATAATCTCCTTTCATTGCAAAGCCCATTAGTGATTGAAGGACTTGCTGAGTTAATTCTAATTTTGCCCCTAATTTTTGAGCATAAGGCGCTAATGAATCATGACTCATGCTTGCTTCGATAGATTTCATGATTTCTTCGGATAATAATTGCAATGCTTTCCCATTATCCATCGTTACCTTGCGACCTAATAGATCTTGTGATTGAATGCCTGTTGTACCCTCATACAGAGCTGAAATTCGAATATCTCTAAAATATTGTTGCAACACATAATCAGCACAGAATCCGTATCCTCCTAAAACTTGCAAGCCATTATCAACAGCTATTCTGCCCATTTCTGAAGGGTAGGTTTTTACTACCGGAGTCATGATCTCTAACAATAACCCATATTTTTCTCTTTCTTCGGCATCTGCATGCGAAAGCGATAAATCATGGTACTTAGCTGCCAAAAAAACTAAACTCAACGAACCTTCAGTGACCACCTTTTGCAGCAATAGCATTCTTCGCACATCAGGATGATTAATAATTAAAGTTTGCTCTTCATTGGCATCTTTTTTACCCGTACTGGTCAGTTTACGACCTTGAGCACGTTCGTTCGCATAGTTTAGTGAAGCTTGATATGCTGCAGATGCAATCGCTGCTGCGCCCCTGCCTACAGCTATTCTAGCACCGTTCATCATTAAGAACATGTATTTAAGACCTTTGTTCTCTTCGCCAACCAACCAGCCTTGACAGTCTTCTTTATCACCAAAAAACAAATGAGTCGTGCAGTATCCGCGCTGTCCCATTTTTTGAAAATCAGTAACAGTTTGCACATCGTTTGAAGTTAAACTTCCATCTGTATTGGGTCGTTTTTTCGGTACTACAAAAAGTGAAATTCCCTTAGTTCCTGCTGGGGCACCTTTCACCCTAGCTAAAACCAAATGCACAATATTTTCAGCACCCACATAATCTCCTCCAGAAATAAATATTTTTTGTCCATGAATTTTATAAGCATCTCCATCTGGAGTCGCTGAAGTTATAATATCAGATAATGAACTACCTGCTTGAGGTTCTGTCAAACACATCGTTCCGCCCCAGGTACCCTCTAACATTTTGGGCACATAGGTTTCGTTTAATTTTTTATTGGCAAAATGCGTAATCAATTCTGCTGCGCCAACAGTGAGTCCTATATAGCCTGGCAAATGGTTATTGGCGGCATCTTGAATAAAAGCCGATGCATTAATAACCATAGAAGGCAATTGCATACCACCATCTTCATAAGGAAATCCTCCCGAAATGAACCCCATCTCACCGCCAGCCTTCATATATGTATTTACTTGCGGATGTACGTGAATTTCACCATCTTTAAAATGTGCCGGGTTTTCATCCATTTCTCTGAAATAAGGAAACAACTCCTTATCAGAAAAATCTTTGACAGAATTTAATAACATTTCGATAGACTCTTGGTCATAATCTGCATATCGTTCTTGATCAAGTACCTCTTGTACCCCATGCACTTTGTACAACAAAAATTTCAGCGTTTCTAAGTCAACATATTGATTTGCCATAACGAAATTTATCTTTTTACATTAGATCTTCAAGGTATACCTATTTCTTATGAAACTCATTAAACCAGTTTAATAAAATCACATTGAAATCATAAATTAATAAGAAATCAATGAAAATGAATGATGCATTTACTATATATTTAAGAATACTATAATTAACATAGATTTTTGTGGATAATATTTCAAATGCCATTCTAGCCCTTTCGCTAATAATTATCATGTTTGGCATGGGCTTGTCACTCCGTATAAAAGACTTTATCCAAATATTTATAAGGCCAAAAGCTATTATACTTGGGCTTATCTGTCAGCTGGTAATTTTACCCATAATTGGTTTTTTATTGATTCGAGTATTTACCTTATCCCCAGAAATTGCAATCGGCGTTATTATAATCTCTGCATGTCCTGGCGGACCTACATCAAATCTTATTACTCATTTAGCCAATGGGGATACTGCATTATCAGTATCGTTGACAGCAGTTAGTAGTTTAATTACTTTGGTATCTATACCTTTTATTATCAATTTGGGTTTAAAGGAGGTATTGGGTCAGGGCACCAAGATTCAATTGGATATTGTTCAGACCATTGCCCAAGTATTCATAATTGTGATACTACCTATTGGACTTGGAATGCTCTTAAAAGTAAAAAAACCAAATTTTGCCTTAAGAATGGAAAAACCCGTAAAAAAGGCGTCGGGAATTTTCTTTGTCGTTGTTTTATTAGCGATTTTAATAAAGGAAAGAAGTTTGTTAATGGCACATATTCAAGAAGCGGGCTTCGTAACCATTACACTTAACCTGACAACCATGTCAATTGGATACTTCCTAGCTTATCTGTTCAAATTGTCGTTGAAACAACGGATTTCCATCTCTATTGAAGGTGGCATTCAAAATGGCACCTTGGGCATCAGCGTTGCGACTATTTTACTTCAAAATAGCGCTTACGCAATTTCACCTGCCGTATACGGCACGCTCATGTTTTTGACCGCAGGTATATTTATTTATTGGAGTAATATGAAAATGGCCAAACGAACTCAAATTACTTAAATTCAATTGGTCATCCTTTTCCCAATCGCTTCCGAATTTTAGAAAGTCCAACAGGAGTCAAACCCAAATAAGAAGCGATCAAATATTGGGGAACGCGTTGGAATAAATCTGGTCTTTTTTCTAATAAGCGAAGGTAACGTTCTTCATTACTTTTGCTGCTTAAACGCTCAACTCTAGTAAAGATTTTCATAAAAGCTTCTTGCATAGATAGTCGCCCAAAGCGTTCCAGTTGATGTGATTTTTCAAAAGACCTTTCGGCATCTGACTTTTGTATGGCATATACGATGGTATCCTCGGAAGCCTTTAGATAATAGTTAGAATACGTACCCTTTACGTAGGCCAGTAAATCAGTAAAGAAAACATCATCTGTATAAAATTCGAGTACTTTTTGCTCACCTTCTTCAAGCTTGTAATAATATATACAACCTTGTGCTACATAGTAAAAATGTTTTACCAACTGCCCGGGAGCAATTAAAACTTCTCCTTTTTTAAGTTCAATTTTTTGATAGACTTGCAACCAATAATCCAACTGGATATCGTCTACTCTGGTATACGAGAGGATTTTGCTTTTTAAGCTTTCTAAATGCGTATTTGTATCAGCAGTTTTCATGAATATATAAAGTAACCACGGCTAATCTTCAAGATAGCTATTTTTAGTAAGTCTATTTTACTTAATCTTAAAAACACGACTATATCGCGAACACCATACATCCAATCAAATAATCATTACCTTTAGTAAGGCCTATCTTTTTCGAAACAGAACATCGCTATTCATAGGATCATAAATAATAGAATACTATAAATAAATGACAGTTAAAGCTTGGAATAAGATTTGGATACTCCCTTTAATTTTATTTGCAATAGCCGCTGTATTTGCAGTGCTTTACTTTGACGAACAAAGTGAAGGCAAATCATTAGTTGATTCCGAAGGATTATGGAAAGACCTTATTAATAGAAAAAAACCAACCCTTTTACTTTTAGGTGATCTTTTCGTTTATCAAGAAAAAGACAGTACTCAAAATTCGCTTCTTACGATTCAAAATTCCGCTATACATTCTTTGGAAGAACTTCGGGTTTTTGAATTTAGAAATAATCAAGCCAGTATACAAAGAAAACCAAGTGCTGTGGCTCAACTCGATTTCAATAGCGCTTTATGGGTGAAGCAATTGACCAGAATTTTTGTTTCAACAGACTCAGATTATAGCTTACAAACGGTATCTCAATTTGATCCGAAACAATTGCAAAATCACGATATTATGGTGATTGGAAAGCAAAAAAATTTAGGGATTTTCAAATCATATTGGACACCTTCTAAAATTAAATACGACGCACGTAAGGATGTTTTTTTCTATCAAAATAAGGAGCACAAAGACCCTATCTTCTATCAACCAAAGGGGAATATTGAATCTTTTCACACCGACTATGGGTACTTAGCAAAAGTTCCTGGTCCAAACAATAATAATATTTACATATTTACAGGTCTTAGAAATACGGGAACAAGTCAAACTTTAAACAACTTTACAGACCCTAGACTATTGCCGCTGATGGAACAACACCTAGCAAGCCGATTTGGTACAATTCCCGAATTCTATGAAGTGCTATTTGAAGTCAATGGTATCAGTCAACAGGAACTCAATAGCGAGATCATACATGTATTTGCCATCGAAAAATAGCAGCTGTTAACGAGCTTGCAATTAATTTCTAATCTTCTGTGAACTTGATAAGTTCGTCCTTGGTGTATTCCGCTTCGCTTTTTCGTTTAACTATCCGTAATTCTGCAATCCGCTCTTCATTCATAGCCTTTGGATTATCAGAAAAAGCGTTGGTCACCTAAGCCGTAATATCAGCAATATTTTTAAAAAAATGTTTGAACGCAATGAGAAGAAAATTTACTGTCATTCTGAACGCTTACCCTCTTACTCTTTTTAAGAAATAGGATCTGTATCATAACTATCTTTGTTGACAATTAGGTTTTATTTGTTCTAGAAAATAAAAAGTATTCTTACTTGATTCAAAAACTTGAATTATCTTGTAGCAAAAATTTGCGCCAAATGAGAATATTTTCAAAAATTCCTACTATACTTCTGATTGTTTCAGCTCTTTTTATTTCATGTTCAAGTGATGATGGCCCTTCTGGACCAGATCCGAGAGATGAAGCAGTTGGCACCTATACCCTAACAGCATTAAATGTAAACCCCGCACAAGACGTTAACGAAGATGGAACCGCATCCACCAATCTTCTTGACGAGATGACTTGCATCACGGGAACGTTAACTTTGAATGCAGATACTTCATGGAACTTAAACGTAATTAGAATAAATGTAACTACAATCACAGGAGGTCAGTTCTTTATCGCATGTGGTGATGCCGATGTTAGTACAGGAAATTGGACCATTTCGAACGGACAAGTAAGTCTGAATGGTGGTTTCGAGCCAACCATTTATACTTTATCTAATAACATGTTAACAAGACAAATTGGTGAGGATTTGCCTGGTTTTCAAAGCGCGGTATTTACAAAGTAGTATCTCAAACTTCATTTTTTCTTAATAGATGTAACTTTAGTCACTTTCTTAGACTAATTTGCAAGTTATATTTGCGTGAAAAATTAAAAGTATGAACGTAATTCTTCAACCCTGGCCTTGGTATGTTTCCGGGCCATTGATAGCCCTAACCATGGCTATTTTGGTTTATTTTGGTAAAACTTTTGGCATGTCTTCTAACCTTCGTACGCTTTGCAGTATTGGCGGAGCGGGAAAGTATGCGGACTTTTTTAAGTTCGATTGGAAAGCCCAAAAATGGAATTTAACTGTTGTTTTAGGAGCCATCATTGGGGGCTTTATTGCTGTTCAATTTTTATCAAATGGTTCTGATATTGCTTTGAGTGCTAAAACCATTTCTGACTTAAAAGATATGGGTTTTGAAAATGCAGGAACTAGTTTATTGCCTTCAGAAATTTATGACTGGAACAACATTCTGACTTTGAAAGGGTTTTCTATTTTAGTTATTGCTGGTTTTCTGGTCGGATTTGGAACTCGTTATGCAGGAGGATGTACATCTGGCCATGCCATCACGGGTTTAAGCAATCTACAAGTACCATCACTCATTGCAGTCATCGGATTTTTTATTGGCGGCTTACTCATGACTCACTTTTTACTTCCCCTTATCTTTTAACTATGAAGTTTATAAAATTTTTATTTGTCGGTATTTTTTTCGGAATTGTTCTCGTAAAGTCAGAGGCCGTTTCTTGGTATCGTATTTTTGAAATGTTCAAATTCCAATCCTTCCACATGTATGGAATTATTGGATCTGCCGTAGGCTTAGGTATTTTATTTTTATGGATTTTTAGAAAATTCAAGGTGAAAAGCATCGAAGGAAATCCAATCCATCTACCTGCAAAAAACAAAAGCATAGTCCGTTACCTTCTCGGAGGAACTATTTTTGGTTTAGGATGGGCGCTAGCAGGAGCCTGCCCTGGCCCCATGTATATTCTATTAGGAACTGGTGTTTCTAGTATGTTGCTGGTAATAGCCGCTGCTATGCTAGGTACTTTTGTTTATGGATTACTTAAAAACAAATTACCCCATTAACACATCAACTCTATTTTTCGCTTTTCCGTTGGTCTAACGCTATACGGGTTTTGTTAGCGCTTTCTTCGGTTATATCATACTTCTGCATCACGTACATGGCTGCCAAAGTACCTATTATTGGAAAAAACGTATAAAACAAGCGCATACCAGTGACCGCTCCTTCGGGCTGCGTGGGTGCATCAGGAGTATAGCCCACCCATGCCATAAATAAGCCACTTAAAAGTCCTGCAATGGCGAAACCAAATTTAACCATCCACCAGTAAATTGCTCCAAATATTCCTTCTCTTCTTAAACCAGTATTTAACTCATCCAAGTCGATGACATCTGCCGTCATTGACATCATAAGTGTAAAAAGACCTCCTATTCCAAATGAAAAGAAAGGCAAGGCAATTAAGAACATATAGGGTTTACCAGGTATGAATAAGAACCAAAATAAGATATATCCAAGAATGGAAATAGCCTGGGATAACATAAATGTCTTCTTCTTTCCGAGTTTTTTCGAAATTCTATCTATTATAGGAATGACCAAAAAAGTAGTTACTAAAGCACCCACACTACCATGTAATGTTGGCCAGATTCCGGCAGCTCCAGCATCACCATTGAACATGTACGAAACAATAATAAAGAAAGAAAAAGCTGAAATAGTCATAAATGAATTGTAGACCAAGAAAGTAGCTGTGCACAAAATTTTAAACTGCGGAATACGAAATGCTTCCTTAAAACTTATCAATATTTTTTTAAGGCTATTCGAAATATTACTTCTATTTATTGGGGTAAAATCATTTCTCTCTAAAGTAGATTCACTTTTAATAAATATAGCCGGAACTAGTGCTAATACTGTACAAAATGCAGCAACATAATAAGATAGCTCTCTTGTTGCCGCTGGCACACTTTCAAATAACTCTGGGTCATACAAAATAATCCAAAACCATGGTACGATTACCCAAGCCCATTGACCAATCATTTGAGCTATGGCCATAATACTCGTTCGCTCATGAAAGTCATCACTCATTTCGTAGCCCATGGCAACATAAGGAACGCTAAATATGGTAAGACCCAAATAGAAAATAAAGGACAAAACCAGAAAATAAATGAAATTATAGGTCAGCCCATTTTCAGGATACAATTGCCACATGGCAATAAAAGCTATACCCATAAGTATACCCCCAGCAAATACAAAATGTCTTCGTCTACCCCATTTTGATTTGGTATTATCGGATATAAAACCCATAATGGGGTCGGTAAAAGCATCGAAAATACGGGGGGCAAAAAATATGATTCCCCACAAGAGCGGAGGAAAACCGAGTCCTTTTACCAAAACCATCATGAAAATTTGCAGCGCAGCCGGAAACATTTGATTGGCGAGCATACCAATACCAAAGGCGATTTTCTGGCCCATTGGAACTTTAACACTGGTAACCGTATTTGAATTTTTCATTTCGTTAGTTTTAGTCTTATGGTTTTACCTGTTCTTTATAGTAGGTTAGTTCATCCTTATTTAGTTTCTATTGTATTGGAAGTGGTAGGAATCAAAATATCTTTTAAAAGCGAATCCAGGTTGCCATCATACGTTTTTCGAATTGGCTGCCCATTTCTTTTTAAACCATCTACCATTCCATCATCTACCATATTCCATAAGGGAAACTTTGCTTTACCATCTATTTCAAACAAACCAAAATGATTTTCTGAACCCAATGGATTTGCTGCATCCTTCCAGTTTTCATCAAATGCTTCGAAATAAAAACAAGAGATGCCCTGTTCTTTGGTCCAATCTCGCATATGTTTGAAGTAAAGACCTTGCTTATATTCATCAGCCGCATGAGAGCCATCATCACCGTAAAACCCATCCGAAGAACTCGCCCAACCTGTTTCCCCGATATGAATCGGTTTTTCGATACCAAGACTATCTAAATATTGTTCAACAGCTTGGTATTCTGAAATTATATAAGACTTTGCTCTCAACATTGCAGCATCTATTTTTTCGACTTTAGACAGATCTTTATCTTCTTCTGGAATTTTCCAATACTCTTTATTATAATGCGTTTCATGAAAAGGATACGAATGCATAGAAACGTAATCTACGGACTGTATCAATTTTTTGAGATCTTCTGTCTTGTAGATAGCATCTCCACCACCCCAAGCAGCGAAATTATCGGAACTAGTCACCCAAAGATCTTCTGATAACTCACCTCCCTGTTTCAATTTTTGAATATGATTTACCCATTTCAATATAACATTCGGTCGGACAAAATAACTTTGAGCCCAATGCACCATGGCTTCATTACCGACAGCAATTATCTTAACGATATCAGGATATTTTTGAGCAAGTGCTACCGCTCGATCAATTTCACCAGCGTTATTGTCACTCTCCGCTTCGTGATTTGGTGCATCTGTCCATGCGTTTTCACAGTCTATCCAAGCACCCAACATCACATACATTTCAAAACTAGAATCTTCCGCTTTGAGTTGCTTTATGGCTTCTAAAAGATTTGGCGCTTGTTGAAGCTGCACATTGTAAGTTCTAAGAATACCTACACCCATGGCCGAGAGAATTTTCATATCCTCTCTAAGTTCAGCGATAGTTGGCTGTACGGCTCTAGAATCTTTACGATATCCTCCATATGAAATCGCCAAATAATCTGGGTTTCCTAAAATAGCTTCTGCCGAAATACCAGCTGTTTTTTCAGAGGTTTCTGAACAACTAATAATCGCAAAAGAAATCAAAAAGCAAAAACTAATTGCTATCCATCTTTTCATCTTCCTCTTTATATTTACTTTATTACATACACGGTGATACTATCAATCTCACCAGTTCGCTTAAAAATTTTTCTACTCGTATTCTGATCTAATCTTAATTGATCGGTTTCATGAACCTCTTGATTGCAGCTTTTGATGCGTAAACCAGATGTATCACCCAATACATATACAATAGGGACCTGACAGTACGTAAATGCAAGTGTTCCTTCCTTTAATTTAATTTGCTCTTGATTTCCGGTAACAGAAAAATACTGAAAGGTCGTTGTCTTTTTAAGGAACTCTTCTTTGCGCAACATAGATGGATTAAAAACAAGACAACCTTCAGAAACAAAGACACCTAATTCTCTGAATCTAGACAAAATATCCTCTTTAACTTGACCTGTCATGCCAGGTTGTTGTGCTCCTTTACCACCAGGTGTATGAGAGTAGGGGTCCGTTGGAAATGCGCCGTATAATTCAGGAGATTTATGTACCCCAATACCTTCATTCATCTCGTAGTAGTGATCAAATAGTCTACCGATGATTACGTCACTTTCATTACCATTTATCGCTTTCAAACAATTTTCTTGCACACTCAAGACTAACTTAGAAACCATATGCCAATAGATAGAGCCCAAACCTTCATAACCATAAAAAGTGCCTGATCGCCCTGTGAAAGATTTATGATTAAAAACCGTCTCAAAAGCAGCTAGTAGAGTTGTTGCATCTTTTTCTACTAACGCCCCATACTTCTCTTTTGGAAGCTGCAGAAGTGCTTTTTTTAAGCTATCTGCGTTATTAAAAGTGCCATTAAAATGATAGCCTCCATTGACATCCTTTTGTACGATAGCGGCGTTGTTGTTCTCTAAAAGTTCTTCTATAAGTTCAGATTTGCCTGCGATATTTGACGGAATTGTATTCTTTTCAGTAAATCGAGATAATTGCTTATTCGGATATAAAATATAGCTGTATTGATCTTCTCGAAATAAGGCGCTGCTTTTTAAAGCATCTAACAATTCTACAGTTTCTTTACTAGAAATATAGCCAGAGCTCAATACCGCTACTTGTCCTTCTAACATTTCTGGCAAGTAAGCAATAGATACCTCTGAATCACTTTCCACTGTCATTAAATTATAAGAATGATACAATCTATCTGCTCTTTTATTTGCTGCAATAGAATGCTCCAAATAACATATTGATACCTTAAGAAAATCATCTATCTCAATTTTGGAAATCTGTGCTTTGTTTCCTTGAAATCCTTTTTCGTAAATAGCCTTTCGATAATCGCTAGCTGCATTTCCCAAACCATCAAGGACCGTTTTTCTATCGGTATCTGAAACTTTTCTAGAAAGAATTTGCTGGTTATCTTTTAACGTTTTGAAGATTGCCCCAAAGAATATTGCAAGTTCTTCTGAGACCTGACTGGTTTCGAAAGCAGAGGACTGAATGATTTTTTCAAAGAAACTCAGAAATCTTCTCAAATAATATAAGGTTACCATTGATACCCCGTTGCCCACTAGAGCATTATTCGCATCATTCCATTCCGGTCTTTGGGTATTCATCCAAATACCACCTTCTATTATGAAGTTTGACATCTTAGCCAAGACCGTAGCCAATAGTTTTTCAATAAGATTTACCTTATAAATATTTGCTTGTGCATCTTGTAGTAGCGCGCCATCAGCACCTAGCTCTTTTCTTCGCTTAATAATATGTTCTTCAGCTTCCCGATCTAGTTCAATCGTGTCTTTTGAATTTTTTAAAATTTCAGTGTAGCTCTTTATTTTGTACGGAACATTAGCATACACGAAAATATCGTCATTAAAATATCTAGATAAAGTACTCGGAGTATGTTTTTCAATAAATTCTAAAAACTTGAGCAAGTATATGATTTGGTGATCTCCCCAATATCCGATGTAAGACCAAGGGTCATCAGGCTCAATCGTTTCCCAATCAAACCCATCTTTGGTAACTCTGTAAGGGTTATATCCATCAAAAGTAGTTGCGTTTAAAAACTTATGAATCATTCCTTCCATAAACTCTGGATATGAATGAGCTAGAGCCTCCCAGTTTTGAAAAATATCTCGCCAGTTACCTTGATAATCTAGAATCTTAGATCCATCTTCATTTTTAGTATTGATTGA